>CAYRFY010000013.1:21071-29331 GCA_964423635.1 uncultured Armatimonadia bacterium
CGCCGTTCCGCCGTTCCGCCGTTCCGCCGTTCCGCCGTTCCGCCGTTCCGCCGTTCCGCCGTTGCGCCGTTGCGCCGTTGCGCCGTTGCGCGCCACGCCCCACGCCCCACGCCCGACCTCCGTTCCTCCGTTCCGCCAGACACGTGCGCAGGCGGCGAACTTCGGGCACGGATCGGCAGTCTGTGAAGTTGCGGAGGGCAGAGGAGCCGTGCTCGTGTTTTCCCGGTTTCGCGCCCGCAAGCGGCGCCTGTGCGTGGGCCGACCGTGCATTTCCGGCGCAAAGAAGGCGTCATGAACGGGAAGGAGGTTGCGGCGTCGAGGGACAATATGTACACTTGGCCCGTAGGAGGGTATCCGTTGGCCTTGCACGTTGGGCGCAGGCCGTGCACCGAGCGTCTCTGCGGCGCCCGGCCACCACGGGGCGCACGAAGCCGGCGGGCCGCTCGAAAGGAGAGGACGACACACGATGCGATTATGCCTCGCTGTTTTGGTAGCCCTGAGCATCGCTACCGCGACATTCGCACAAATGGGCCCCGGCATGGGGCCGGAGATGGGCATGGGTATGGGTATGGGTATGGGAGCCATGGTGCCGCCGGCCATGCTGGACATCGGCCCCGTGTGGTCTCCAGCCGGTGATTCGGTGGTCTTCAGCCGCGTGACCGGTACGTTCCAGAGCAATAACTGGACGGCGGCCAATCTCAGCGGCGGCATGGGCATGGGAATGGGCATGGGCATGGGTCCCGAGATGGGAATGGGCATGGGGATGCCGGGTATGGGCATGGGTATGGGCTATGCGGGCGCCGACCTCTCCATGGAGGGTCTCATGTCGGCTCAGGCCGCCGGAGGCGGCGAGGGCGACAGACTCATCGAGGGGCGCGTGCTGGTTCAGGATGCCGCGGGAGACACGATCGTGGTCATCTACCAGGGCTCCGGGATGCGAGAAGCCGGGGCGTGGGGCATTTCCGGCGTAAGCTTCGGGAGTAGCTCCGCCGTCAGGTGGGTGTCCGTCAGTAGCCAGTGGATGCCGGCCTGGGTCTCCATCTCGCCCAAGGGAGACCTGATCGGCGTACCGTGGGAGCGCAACGGCAAGTTCGTGGTCTTCTTCCCGACACAGGCTGATGTCCAGGCTCCGACGGGCAATTGTGCCGTGGGCGACCTCAAGCGCCCCGCGGGATGGGCGGCCGACGGCAGCGGCGTGTTCGTGCTCGAGGCCACTCAGACGCCCGGAATGGGGATGGGAATGGGCATGGGACCCGGTATGGGACCCGGTATGGGACCCGGTATGGGACCGGAGATGGGCATGGGAATGGGGATGGGAATGGGAATGGGGGCCATGGGCTCGAACCTCGCCCTGGGCAAGCCCGACGGCTCCTTGACAAAGGTCGTCGAGGGCGTGGGCAATGAGAGCTTTGGCGTCGGTGTTCCCGGCACGTCCGATCTCGCGGCATGGCTGAGCCCCGCCTCAGGAGCCCCCGGCACTTCGGCCACCTCCTGGCCCGGTGCACAACTGGGGGTCTACCTGTACGCCCTGGACGGGACGCAGAAGGCCAAGCTCACCTCCCAGAAGGTCCTGGAGATGAAGCCTTCCCCGGATGGCAAGTATGTCGCATTCGTCTGGGGCAAGCAGGCACCGTACAGCCTGGCGGCGGCTCCCGTGGACGGGGGGTCGGTGAAGCGGCTGGCCTTCGATCTGGTCGGACCGGTGAGCGGTGTCCCTTGCTTCAGTTGGTCTCCGGATAGTCAGAAGATCGCCTATGGCGCGTACTCCGACGACGAGCCCAACGGCGTCTTCGCGGTGGACGTTGCCACAGGCGCCCGGACGCGGCTGTCCTCGGCGCCCGAGCTGCAGACCAACCAACCCGGCCGCTGAGGCAGGGCCAACACGGAGGCGAAAGATCATGCGCTTAGCGTTTGTCACCATCTGCATTCTCCCGCTCCTGGGCCTGCCGGCCTTCGCCCAGCCCATGGGACCCGAGATGGGCATGGGGATGGGCATGGGCCCGGGGATGGGAATGCAGCAGGGATTTGTGGACATCAAGCCCGTCTGGTCTCCCGACGGCAAGTGGATTGCCTTCTCCCGGGTAGGCCAGGGCCAGCAGGACCTGGCGCAGGGAGTGCGGGGAGGTCTTGTGCCCGTGCAGAACGGCAAGCCGGGTGAGGTGAAGTGGATCGGCTACAACGTTTCACCGCTGGCCTGGTCAGCAGACAGCAGCCAGCTCGTCTGCGGCATTGCCGGAGGTACCAGCGGCCAGAACATGTACGGCGGCTTCTGGCGCGGCGCCGCGGACGGCAGCGGCCTGAAGCTGCTGGCCCCGGCCAAGGCCCCGAAGATCGCCGTCTACTCCCCCGATGGCGCCAAGCTGCTCATGGTGGATGAGCGCGCCAAGGACCACCACGAGATCCTGGTGGGCAGCGGTGACGAGAACCCCAAGATCATCTGCGTCGTGCGCGATGGCGAGAAATACATCGGCTGCGGCTGGACCAACACCGGAGATAGCCTCTGGCTCCTGGCCGAGATCCCCGACCAGGGCGCCCCCAAGCGCGGCGACGAGCTGCCCGCCAAGGCCCTCAAGGAAGGCGCCATGGGCGGGATGATGGGCGGCGGCATGATGGGGCCGGGTATGGGTATGGGGCCGGGTATGGGACCGGGTATGGGTCCTGAGATGGGCATGGGTATGGGTATGGGACCGGGTATGGGTATGGGTATGGGAGTGGCCTCTCAGCCCAAGAAGATCCTCTACCTCGTCCCGTTGGACGGCTCGCCCAGAAGACAGATCGGCGAAGATATCGAGTTCGCCGCCTGGTCGCCCACCGAGCCTCTCATCGCGATGGTCAAGAAGGTAACCGTCCAGGCCCAGGCGGGCCCGGGAATGGGACCCGGTATGGGGCCCGGCATGGGGCCCGGCATGGGGCCCGGCATGGGGCCCGGCATGGGGCCCGGCATGGGCATGGGTCCTGAGATGGGGATGGGCATGGGAATGGGGATGGGCATGGGAATGGCGGCCAGCACCGAGGAGTACATGGCACTGCGCAGCGCCGACGGCACGGAAGAGGACGAGGTCCGCGTCGCCGATCCCAATGTGCCGATCAAGACCCCGGTATGGTCGCCGGACGGCAAGATGCTCTGCGGCGCCGAGTTCGCCGAGGGACGCGTGCTGTACATCGCCCCTCCGGATCCTCCCATGATCGAGGCGGCCCAGAACTACGACCCGGCCGTGAAGACCGAGGGTTCCGTGGCCTGGTCGCCGGACGGTAAGATGCTGGTCTACTCCGGCGCCATTGACGAGGAGCGCCCCGGCGACGGCGGCGACACCGAGAAGTTCATCGTCCGCGGGCTGTTCATACGCGATCTGGCCACCACCGGCTACGAGGTGGCCACCAAGAACGAGAGCAAGGCTCAGGGCATGTACGGCATGGGGATGGGCATGGGGATGGGCATGCCCGGCATGGGCCCGATGTAGCCACACAGCGGACCTATGACGTCAAGCTGCCGCATCCGGTCGGGGGCCGGCGCCTGATCCACAGCGGGCCCGGCCCCCACCCTTTTCTGCCCACACGCCTGCTCCCCGGCGGCGAATCCAGATACCCCGGCGCTCACTGGAGTGACACCGATGGCAGCCGATGAGCCGCAACTGGTGGCCGACGTCCCCTGCGTCTGCGGCGAGAACCCCCTGTGGCATCCCACCCACCGCCGCCTTTACTGGGTGGACATCCCCCGGGGGACGCTGTTTTCCTACGACCCTGCCACCGGCGCCCACGAGCCCTGTCTACAGACCGACCCCATCGGGGGCTTCACCATCCAGGAGGACGGCAGGCTCCTGCTGTTCATGGCCAAAGGAGCCGTGAAGCTGTGGGATGGGTCCGCCCTGGTGACGGTGATCGAGCAGATTCCCGGGGAGACAGACACCCGCTTCAATGATGTCATCGCCGACCCCCGGGGCCGGGTATTCGCCGGAACCATGTCTATTCCCGACCGGCCCGGCAGGCTGTACCGTATTGAGACCGACGGCAGCTATGAGGTCATCATCCAGCCCGTGGGCTGCTCCAACGGCCTGGGATTCACTCCCGATCGCCACCGGGTCTACTATACCGACTCGATTCCCCGTGAGATCGCCCTGCTGGACTACGATCAGGCCACCGGCGAGCTCACCAACCGTCGGCTTTTCGCCTCACTCAGCCAGAGCGAGGGCCTTCCCGACGGGCTCACGGTGGATGCCGAGGGCTTCATCTGGTCCGCCCGCTGGGAGGGGGGCTGCGTGGTGCGCTACGCCCCGGACGGGTCCGTGGATCGCCGCATCGATCTCCCTACGCCCAAGGTCACCAGCGTGATCTTCGCCGGAGAAGCCTATGAAGACCTGTACGTGACCACCGCGGGGGGCGATGAGCGCGGTGCGGATGACCCGCTGGCCGGAGCGCTCTTTTGTTTCCGTCCCGACGTCAGAGGTGTCCCCGAGTTCCCGTCACGGGTCGCGGTCTGAGCCCCAAGGTACGATCCTTGGCAGTGCGTTCCGTCGCAACGGCCCGCCGCATGGCCTGTCACCGAGGTGCCATGATGCTATCGAATGTGAAGGTCAAGTCGCTGGATGTGTTCTACACCCCGTGCACGGCCCGCACGCCGCTGAAGTTCGGTGCCGTCGTCGTCGAGCAGCTCGATCTGTGCAAGGTCAGGGCCACCGTAGAGAACGGTCGTGGCCGTGTGGCGGAGGGCTGGGGCGCCATCTTCGTCATGGACTTCTGGGGCTGGCCCGACCCCTCCTTGAGCCACCCGGCCAAGGAGGCCGCGATGAAGGACGTCATCGCGGGCTTTTCCGACCTCGTCCTCGACTACCCCGACTACGCCCACCCCATCGGTCTGTTTATCGACCTCGAGGACGATCTGCGCTCACTCAATGAGAGCGTCTGCGACCGCCACCGGCTCTCGCCCGCCCAGCCCTTCCTCAGCGCCCTCGTCTGTGCCTCGCCCATCGACGCCGCCATCCACGACGCCTTTGGCAACGTCAACGGAATCGATACCTATGCCGGCTACGGCATCGAGTATATGCAGGACGATCTTTCCCGCTGGCTGGGGCCGCGGTTCCAGGGCAAGTGGCCCGGCGACTACGTCTTGCCCTCCTACAAGCCCTCCATTCCCGTTTTCCATCTGGTCGGTGGCCTGGACAAGCTCACCCGTGACGAGCTGTCCGCCGAGGATCCGGATGACGGAATGCCCAACTGCCTGGAGGACTGGGTCGCCGCCGAAGGCCTCTACTGCCTCAAAGTCAAGCTTCGCGGCAATGACCTGGAGTGGGACGTGCAACGCACCATCGATGTGTATGATATCGGCCGTCGCGAGCTGGACAAGCTGGGCATCGCACCTTTGCACGTCACCGCCGACACCAACGAGCAGTGTGAGAGCCCCCAGTATATCATCGAGATGCTCCACAAGATCCGGGAGCGCTCCTCGGCCTGCTATGAGTCGATCCTCTACATCGAGCAGCCCACCGAGCGCGATCTTTCAGCCTCCCGCCACGACATGCGGCGGCTCTCGGCCCTCAAGCCCGTCATCGTCGATGAGAGCCTCACCGATGTGGAGAGCTTCGACCTGGCCATGGAGCTGGGCTGGTCCGGCATCGCGCTCAAGAGCTGCAAATGCCAGAGCTCCGATGCGCTGTTTTGGTCCAAGGCCTCCGAGCTGGGCATCGCCTACAGCGTGCAGGACCTCACCAACCCCTCGCTGGCTCTGATGCACTCCGTGGGCCTCGGCGCCCGGCTCAACACGATCATGGGTGTCGAAGCCAATAGCCGCCAGTTCTTCCCCGCCTCCACACAGGAAGCCGAGAAGGCCGTGCATGCCGGTATCTTCCGCCTCCACAACGGCGAGGCCGACACATCCAGCCTCCAGGGAACAGGCCTGGGGTACCAGATGGAGAGACTGCGGGAGGCGGGGTGGGTGCCGGAGGGATAGAGAAGGCCAACCTCTCAGCCCTGAGACGCAAAGAGCACCGAGTTCCGCAAAGAACGACGGCAGGCACCGGGAACTCCGAAGGACGAGGGGGGCGTCACCACGGATCGGCGCCTTTTTGGGTGGAGGTCCCCGGGGCGGTTTCCCGCAACAGGCGACAGGGATCACTTGCAGCCGGGCCCACAGTGGGTCCGGCTGTTTGATTCCGGTTGGAAGACCGGCACCTTTTAGTTGCGAAGTAGCTTGACAACGTGACTAACAAACATTACTATAGAGGTCAGCAAACTGGTATAGGAGGGCTTACCCATGGCCGACACCACACTGGATGCAAAGGGCCTTGCCTGTCCGATGCCCATCGTCAAGCTCAAGAAGGCCACGAAGGATCTCACCGCGGGAGACACGATCACGGTTCTGGCCGATGATCCCGGCTTCGAGCCCGATGTGAAGGCCTGGATCGAGGCCCAGGGGCACGAGCTGGTCTCCCTGGCCGATGACGGCGGCGTGTTCACCGCCGTCATCGCCATCCGCTAGCCCGTCGGGCCATCTGCCGATGGCCCTGAAAGAGGTGAAAGGCCAATGTCTCCGCAAGATACCCCGCAGCAGCCGAGTAAGGCGACGATCGTGGTCTTCGCCGGGTCGCTGGACAAGGTCATGGCGGCCTTCATCATCGCCACCACGGCGGCGGCCATGGGCATCGAGACCACGATGTTCTTCACCTTCTGGGGGCTGACGGCCCTCAAGAAGGGTGGCCTCGGCGAATGCAAGCGCAACTGGATGCAGAAGATGCTGGCGCTGATGCTGCCCAGGCGGGTCGAGAGCCTCCCGCTGTCGCAGATGAACATGGGCGGGATGGGCTCGGCGATGCTGAAGAAGATCATGGAGCAAAAGAACTTCAGCAGTCTTCCGGAGCTCATCGAAGCCGCCCAAGATCTGGAGGTGCGGATGATCGCCTGCCAGATGTCCATGGACGCCATGGGCTTTTGTAAGGAAGAGCTGATCGAGGGCGTGCAGATCGCCGGGGCCGCCACGTACGTGGGCGAGGCCAGGGACGGGCAGATCAACCTGTTCATCGGCTAGCCTTGGGGCTACCGGGGACCGCGTGGTCGCCGTCGCATGAGACGCTGCCTTGGCCCACCACCCGTCACGGCGTCGCCGCGCCGGCAAGGTACGGAGGAATCAGTCATGAACCTGCTGCTCGTGATCCGCACGGCTCCTTACGCTTTCCAGCATCTGCAGACGGCCACGGAGCTTGCCGAGGCCGCGCTGGACAAGGGGCACCGGGTGAGGATGTTCCTCACCGAGGACGCTGTGGTCGCGATGAATGCCGAGGCCAAGACGGGTAGTGAGCCCAACATGACCGAGGCCTGCAAGAGGCTCGCGGAGCGGGGGGTGGAGGTGCAGGGCTGCGGGGCCTGCTGCCAGTTTCGGGGACAAAAGCGCGCCAGTATCGCCGAGGGATTCCGGGTGGCCGGGACGGCCTCTTTGGCCAAGCTGGTGGCCGAGGCCGATCGCGTCGTGAGCTTCGGGTACTGAGCTTTCCACGAGGAATGGTGAGCACGAGCATGAAGACCGTCTTGTTTCTCGTCCGCAGCGCGCCGTACGGCTCAGCGGCGATTCCCGAGGGCGCCCGGGCCTGCCTGGGTTTCGCCACCATGCCGCTGGACCTGACGTTCCTGCTGACCGACGATGCCGCCTGGGCCTTTGCGCCCACTCAGGTGCCGGAGAGCATCGAGGCCCCCGCCGTACCGGCGCTCCTGGAGACCTTGGTGGATGCCGATGTGAAGGTGGCCGTGGACGCCGAGGCTTTGAGTGCACGGGGCCTGGACCCGGAGACGCTCCCGGAGGGCGTGGTGGCCGTCTCGGCCGCGGCAGTCGGCGATCTGGTTCACCACAGCGACGCGATCCTGACCTACTGAGGGGGCCCCATATGTCGACTCTGTTCATCCTCAGCCACGCCCCGCATACCGATCCCGGTCAGGCACGCACGGTGAAGCTGGCCCGAGAGGGCGACGGGATCCTGCTCATCGAGGACGGCGTCTATGCGGCGGCGCCCATCGACCATCCGCTCTCGGAGGCGCTGGCGGCGGCCTCCGAGCGGGGTGTTGCGCTGTATGCCCTGCAGCCGGACCTGCGGGCAAGAGGCATCGGGGCGAGCATGCAGGCTGTGGACTACGCGGGCTTCGTAGACCTGATAGAGAGCTACGAGCGCTCGGTGCATTAGGGGTCCCGAGTGGCCGGGAGGGCCTTCCTGTAGGGCGCGGGCCTGTACCGCGCCGAGGGGGCCCTCCGACAGCAACGACAAACGGCGGCGGCGCACGG
>CAYRFY010000014.1:0-10355 GCA_964423635.1 uncultured Armatimonadia bacterium
GTTGGAAGACCGCAGGCACGGAGGCTTCCGCAGCGTGTTTCGGCTTCTGATGGACCGGGGTGGCGGCTCCCCGTGTGGGCTCCCGCCTTTCGGGTCCGGCACGACAGTAGCTTCCTACTGCAACTGAACGAGGTGATCGCGATGTCTCGTCTGATTCGAGCGGCCCTGGCCGCCGCGCTGCTTGGGTGGGCAATGGCTACCCTTGCCGCACCGATCGACCCGGGCATCGACGATGGCCCGGAACCGTTCTCGTACTTCAGCCGCCCCAGCACTGTGCTGGGCGTCGCCGACGGTGATGAGGGCACCCAGGTCGGCCCTGAGGGCTGGCTATGGACGGGCAGCGCCCAGCTCATCTTCCTCGCCGGGCCAGACCTGGAGCCCCTACGGCAGCGCATCCACACACTCAAAGACGGCATACTCCCTATCGTCAGTCACTCCACGACGCTCGAGGGCATCCAGTACCGGCTGACGATGTTCGGGGCCACCCTGGACGGCAGGCCCGAGAGCAACTTGGTCAACTTCGTCCGTGTGACGGTCACCAATACCGGCGGGGCCCCGGCCACGGCGCATTTCGCCACCGCTCTCCGCGGCGAGGGCCCCCATTGCTGCGACCGCCTGCGCCGGCCCTGGGTCCCGCTCAAAGCTCGCTACGAGCTGAGCGGGGAGTGCGCCCTGCGAGACGGCAAAGTGATGATCACCTTCGACGGCGACCACTCGCCCCAGCGTTTCATCGTCCCCGACAAACCGGGCTCCGGGCCGATCGAGGCCGGGCAGGAGGGCATCATCGCCCGGGCGCCGGTGTGTATGGTGCGGTATGACATCGAGCTGGCCCCCGAGGAGAGCCGAAAGCTCGATTTCAAGATGCCCTATCTCCCGGTGCCCGCCGAGGATGCCACCGCCGTCGCGGCCTTGCTGGAGGCCGATTTCGACGCCTATCTGGCCCAGACCGAGACCTGGTGGCGCGAGTACCTGGGGCGCGGTATGCAAATCGAGCTTCCGGAGAAGAAGGTCACCGACACCTACACCGCGGGCCTGATGTACGATAGCATCGCCCGGGACAAGCACGGGGAGGACTACATCCCCACCGTCAACCAGTTCCAGTACCACCACTTCTGGGTCCGGGACGGCGCCTACATCGTCAATGCCTTCGACCTCGCGGGCAGGCACCGCTGGGCCGAGCAGGGCCTGGACTACTTCCTCAAACACCAGCGAGACAACGGCATCATCTACCAGCCGCCGCAGCTCGACGGCTTTGGGCAGACACTGTGGGCCTTCGGCTCGCACTGGCGCCTGACCGGTGACGACGACTGGGCCCGGCGGGTCTACCCGGCGCTCTGCCGCCACGTGCGGGGGGCCTTCGTCGAGATCGACAAGGACCCGCTGGGCCTGGTCCCGGCCGCCCCACCGTACGACAACGAGGCCATCGACGGCCACTACACCGGGCATAGCTTCTGGATGCTCATCGGCATGCAGGACATGGTCGCCATGGCCCGGGCTCTGGGGCACGACGAAGATGCCCGGGAATTCGCGGAACTGGCGGAGGGCTATCGCGAGCGCTTCGAGAAGGCCCTCACGGAAGCCACGGACAGGACGGGAGGCTATATCCCGCCCGGGCTGGACGCCGAGGAGGGCTGCGACTGGGACAACCTGATCTCTCTGTATCCTCGGGGCGGGGTCCCCGCCCGAGGCGCCCTTCGTCCCACCGACCCGCGGGTGAGCGAGACGGTTGACCGCGTGCGGAGAAGCAAGTACGCCGAGGGGATCATGACCTACGGTCGCGGCCTGCGGGTGGGGAGCCTGCACCACTACGACACCATCAAGCTCACCGAGGCCCTGGTCGCCCTGGGACGGCAGCAGGATACGCTGGCGGATTTCTACTCCATCCTGGCCCACACCAGCTCCACTCAGGCGGGTTTTGAGTTCTGCATCACCCCCTGGGACAATCGAGACCCGGGCGGCAACTACCCGCCCCACGGCTGGTTCGCCGTGGAGTACATCGGCCTTCTGCGCAACATGCTGGTGCGCGAGCTGGAGGGTGACCTGCACCTGCTGGGCGTCGTGTCTCCCGCATGGATGAAGCCCGGCGACACGATCGCCATGCGTCGCGCTCCCACGGACTTCGGCGTGGTCTCCCTCACGGCCGATGTGGCCCGAGACGGCATGAGCGTGCGGATCAGCTCCCGCTGGCGACAGGCGCCGGCAAGTCTCATCGTGCACCTTCCCTGGTTCGTCAACGCGGTGAGTGCGAGGGCCGACGGCAAGAGCGTGCCCATCGGCCGTGCACCCTACGGAGAGGGGCAGCAGATTGCCCTGGGGCCGGACGTGCAGGTCCTCGAGGTCACATGGAATCACTCGGCCCCCCCGAAGCTCAGTTACGAAAGCACCGTGGAGCGCTGGAAGCGGGAGTATGCAGAACGGTTCGAGGCCTACGTCGCCCGGGGTGGGCGGCCCGAGCCCCTGTGGCCGGAAGGCTCTCTACCGATGACTGCCGAACAGCGCCGGGAGAGCTGGGCGGCCCTGGAAGCCCAGGCGGGGATCGCCGTGGGCTGTGAGGCGACGGCAAGCTCCTCGGAGCCGGGCAATGGTCCCGAGCATGCCGTGGACGGCTCGGCCGGCCGCGAGGCCTACTGGGGCGCCACCCCCTTCCCCGCCTGGTGGCAGGTGGACCTGGGGCGGCAGGTCAAGATCGACCGGGTGCGCGTGGTGACCTACTGGGACCCCGGCGGCGAGGGCCGCGCGTACCGCTACAAGCTCCTTGCATCCACCGACGGCGAGAGCTGGGCCGAGCTCGCCGAAGTGGCCGAGGCCGACGAGCAGCACGCCACCCAGCAGGGGCGGATGCACAGCTTCACACCGGTCACGGCACGCTATGTGCGCGTGCAGATGCTCCACAACTCGGCCAACACGGGCGTACACCTGGTGGAGGTCATGGTCTACCCGGCCGTCGTCGCACCGCTCGCCGAGCCCCCCGCGCAGCCGCAGGTGGCCTGGACCGCCGAGGACCAGACCGGTGCCGAGGCCTCCGAGCTTCCCAACTGGGCCTTCGTGGGCGCCCAGAGGATCGTGCTCAGAGGCGACGCCATCAAGGTCAGCGGCGACAAAGCCCGGCTGCAGTTCCGCGGAGCGCCCGGTGGCAGCATCGCCATCGGGGACGTCTCCATCGCCCTGACCGACCCAAAGAACCCCGCGGACATCCTCCCCGGCTCCCGGGTGCCCATCACCTTCGGGGAGGCCAACTGCGTCGAGCTCCCGGCGGGTGAGACGGTGAGCAGTGACTGGATCTCCTATTCCGTCCCCGCGGGGCGCGACCTGACGGTGACTTTCAGCGTCCCGCGCGAGGGCGCCGCCAGCCTGTGGTCCAGCGAGAGCACACAGCGCTATGAGAGCCGGGATGCCGCGGCGGCGACTGCCGGGAGCTGGTCCTCGTTGCAGCACTCCGCCACACACAACCTGTACTTCCTCAGCCGGCTGGAGACGGGGAACGGCGGATGACGGCGGATGACGGCGACGACAGTGGAACAGGATGGACAGGATGACGGCGGATAGCGGCGGATGACGGCGGATGACGGCGGATGACGGCGACGACAGTGGAACAGGATGGACAGGATGACGGCGGATAGCGGCGGATGACGGCGGATGACGGCGACGACAGTGGAACAGGATAGCGGCGGATAGCAGTGCCGCCCTGCGGGCGCGGCAAGATGCCCGTAACGATAGCAGGCCCCTTACCATCGCGCGTTATCTCGGATACTGCGAGGCATCGATGGAGGATAACTGCGCCCGGCACGGAACCTGCGAGCAAGAATCCCTGCGCATGTCGACGTGCCCCGCCAGGAGCCGCCGATGACATCTTGCCCTTCTCGACAGCCCTCTGTCTTACTCGCGATACTCTGCGTGCTACTGCCCGTGATCCCGGGAGGCTGCCAGGAGCCCGCCGCGCCGGGGCCGGAGGTCTCCCCTGAGTCCACAGATCCCGTCGGGCCGCACTGGTCGCGCTTCCGTGGGCCCGACGGCCTGGGCATCTGCCCCTTCGCCGATATTCCGCAGGACTGGGACTGCCCCTCGGGTCGCAATGTGCTGTGGTCGGCAGCCATTCCCCTCACCGGAGCCGGCTCACCAATCTTGTGGGGCAACCGTGTGTACCTCCCGGGCGCCGATGAGCAGACGCGCGAGGTCTACTGCCTGGATGCCGACTCCGGCGCCCTGCTGTGGCAGCGCCCCGTTGGGGAGCCCACCGCCCCCCCGAAGCTCCACCCTCAGACCGGCCATGCCCCCTCCACCGCGGTGACAGACGGCCGACACGTCTGCGCCATCTTCCCCACGGGCGACCTGGCCTGCTATAGCCTCGAGGGCACGCTGCTGTGGCAGCACCGCTACGATCTGCGGCGGAGCCAGTGGGGCTACGGCTCCTCGCCCATCATCCACAAGGACACGTTGATTGTTCAGCTCGACCAGGGCGGCCCCGAGGATGGGCTGTCGCGGATCTTGGCGCTGGACCTCACCACGGGCGAGACGGTCTGGGAGACGCCGCGGCCGGTGGCCGCCTCCTGGACCACGCCGATCGTGATTGACACCGAGCAGCGGCCGGAGCTCATCACCAGCGCCAAGCCGTGGGTGATCGCCTACGACCCGGACACGGGGAGGGAGCTGTGGCGCGTGCGCTGCGTGGAGGGTGACTCGGCCCCCTCTCCCATCTACGCGGCGGGCCTGATCCTGGTGGCCAATATCTACGCGGAGCTCACGGCGATCCGCCCCGGTGGCGAGGGCGATGTGACGGAGACCCATGTGGCCTGGTCGGTGCGCGGACGGCTCCCGGACATCTGCAGCCCCTTGAGCGACGGTGAGAGGGTGTACGTGCTCACGACCCAGGGCCTCCTGAGCTGCTACTCGCTGGCCGACGGCACCCTGCTGTGGACACATGACTTCAGGACGCGGTTCAGTTCGTCGCCCGCTCTGGTGGAAGATCGCGTGTATTTGCTTGCCGAGGAGGGCACGACGATCGTGCTTCGTGCCGCCGGCGAGTTCGCCGAGCTGGGGCGGTTTGAGACCGGCGAGTTCTGCCACGCCTCCTTCGCGTTCTCCCCCGGGCGGGTGTACATCCGGGGCCGCGACCACCTGTTCTGCATCGGTGCGCGCTGAAGGCCGATGTAGGCGTCTGGCGCAGCTCCGCCTCAAAGCGACGCGCACGGTACGGAGGTTCGCCTCGGCTCGGTGCCACGGCCGGCGATGTGTTCCGCTGCGCAGGATGGGGAGAGGGTGGTTCTGAGGCAAACGCGCAAGCGGGGACACCGGACCGCAATGGCGGAGGCCCAACGCGGCAGGTGCAGCTCGATCCCCGGGGAATTGCATCGGGAGGGCATGCCCGTAGCCTCTCTACCGGCCCGCCGTTCTCCGCCGTCTCTCTGTGTCTCTGTGTTGATCCGTTCGCCCACAGCAGGAGGTCTTGCGATGTCATCTCCCTCGGCTCCCCAGTCCATCGTTGCCGTCGGGGCCCATGCCGCCGATATGGAGTTCAGCGCCGGCGGCGCGATCCTCAAGCACGCTCAGGCCGGCTGGGCCGCCCACATCGTCCATCTGACCCTGGGCGAGAAGGGCAGCGCCACGCTGTCGGCCGAGGAGTATGCCGCTCAGAAGCGCGAGGATGCTTTGGCCGCCGCCGAGGGCCTCATGGCCACCGCCCACTTCCTGCCCTACAAGGACGGTGAGCTGGCGGTGACGGAGGACAGCATCCGCGAGCTGGCCATCCTGCTCCGCAGGCTGCAGCCCCAGGTGGTCATCACCCACTGGCGGGAGAGCATCCACAGCGATCACGTGGCCTGCCACGAGCTGACGCGGCGGGCGCTATTCATGGCCGCCATCCGGCACTTCGACCTCGAGGGCCTGCCCCCCATCGGCTGGACGCGGCTGTACTACGCCGATAACTGGGAGGACGCCGGCGGTTTCGAGCCGTATGTCCTGATGGACATCACCGAGCAGATGACCGATTGGGAGGCGGCGTTCAAGCGCTATGCCATCGGCCGGGGTGAGGGCGGGTTCCCCTACTGGGACTGGTACCAGGCGCACACTCGCCTACACGGCATTTCCATGCGCACCGGCCACGCCGAGGCCTTCGCCATCGAGGAGGACCAGAAGCGGCAGTACAGGGAGATGCTGTAGGGCATCGCCGCCCGTGGGGCGGGCTTTCCAGCCCGCTGCCGTTACCGTCCGTACAGGAGGACGATCCTGATGAACCCCATTGTCATCCGCGGCTACCGCGGCGCAGATGAAGGCGAGTTGCTGTCGGTGTGGAACGCCACCTTGCCGTATGACACCATCGATGCCGCCACCTTCCGCCACAAGGTGCTCCTGGACCCCAATTTCCATCCGGATTGGCTCCTGATCGCCGAAGCCGACGGGCGCATCGTGGGCTTCTGTCTGTGCCTCATTCGCCGCGTGCCGCTGGAGGGCGTCGGTCTGGAGCCCGAGAAGGGCTGGATCACCGCGATGGGTGTGTGTGAGGGCTTCGGCAGGCGGGGAGCCGGGGCGGATCTGCTGACCACCGCCTTCGAGCTGTTCGTCGAGGCCGAACGCAGCGGTGTGGCCATCGCCCCCTACGCCCCCAACTACTTCGCCCCGGGCGTGGACGTGGAGCGCTACGCCAAGGGCCTGCAGTTCCTGCACAGCTTCGGGTTCGAGACGGTGAGCGAAGCCATCAGCATGGACGCCAATATCGTCTTGCTGGACACATCGTGGGCCGCTGAGCGGGTGACGGATTTGAGCCGGCGCGGGATCGAGGTGCGCAATCTGCTTGCCACGGACATCCCGGCCTTCGTACGCTTCCTTTCCGAGCACATGCCCGGCGATTGGCTGCGCCACGGACGTCAGGTACTGACGGACGCCACCCGCGGCCTGGCGAGTTTCGAGCAGTTCAGCGTCGCAGTGCTCGCCGGCGAGGTGGTGGGCTATTGTCAGTTCGAGGGGGAGCATTTCGGCCCCTTCGGCGTGCGGCAGGACATGCAGGGCCGCGGCATTGGCACGGTGCTCTTGGCCCATTGCCTGCAGACCATGCGCCGCCATGGACACCATAACGCGTGGGTGTTGTGGACCAGCGGCGAGACCGCCGAGAAGGTCTACAAGCGGTTCGGGTTCACGGTGACGAGGCGGTTTGCGGTGGTGAGGAAGGCACTCTGAAGCCCTGCGGGGTCGTTCCGGCGGCATATGGGGTCCAGGGGACAGGTCCCCTGGTGGGTTTGCGGGGCGGAGCCCCGCGACGTTCGCCGCATAGGTGTAGACTTGGCCTCGCAGGCAATGCCGTGTGGGGCGTGACTTGTCACGCGGCACATGGCGGCCAAGTCGTGGCGGCCCGCGCGTCCCCGAGGTCGAGCACCGAAGCTCTGCTTCATTGCCGCATATGGGGTCCAGGGGACAGGTCCCCTGGCGGGGTGCGGGGCGGAGCCCCGCGACGTTCGCCGTTAGCCGTTAGCCGTTCGTCGTGAGCCGTTGGCCGTTCGCCTTATCCCCCGAACCACTCCTTCAGTCTCTCGATGGCCCTTTTGCCGCAGCGCAGGTACATCAGTGGTGTGGCGCCGGCGACGTGTGGTGTCATGACCACGTTGGGCAGTGTGCGGAGCACATCATCGGCCGGCGGCGGCTCGGGTTCGAACACGTCCAGATATGCGGTGAAGCGCGCCTTGGATAGCTCTTTGCGCAGAGCTTCGCCATCGAAGATCGCCGCCCGGGCGCTGTTGACGAGCACCGCCCCGTCACGAATCAAGGCGAGCTCCGCAGCGCCCAGCATGCCGCGGGTCTGGGGGAGGACGGGAGTGTGTACCGAGACGACGTCGCTCTGGGCAAGGAGAGTGTGGAGGTCGGTGGGCTCCACCCGCAGTTCCTGGGCGAGGCTCGCCTCGAGGTTGGGGTCATAGGCCAGGACCCTGACATCGAATGCCTGCAGGTACCCGGCCACGATGCGCCCGACGCGGCCGAGGCTTACCAGGCCGACGGTACTGCCGTTGAGCTGCCCGGCGCGCCGCCAACTGGGCCACGTCTCCCCGGCTTTCATCTCACGGTCATATTGCTCGAAGCGGCGCAGTCCCGCAATGGCCGCCCCGATGGTCCATTCCGCCACCGCCTCATTGCAGGGGTCCGACTCGTCGATGACTTCTACGCCCGCCTCGCGCCAGGCCTGTCCGGCTTCGTCGTGCAGGCCGTGCCAGTAGTGGGAGATCACGGCGACCTTCACGGAGCCCGCTTGCTGCAATGCGGCCTTCGTGACTTCCAGAGCGCCGGAGCCATTCAGGGAGAGGATGCCGTCCACGCCCTGGAGGCGGACGAGCATGTCGGGTTCCGCGATGGGCTTGGGGGCCTCGCCATCATTGACGACATCGGCGAAGGAGGCCAGCAGCTTCTCGTTCTCAGCGGGCATGTAGTCGGCGTAGGGGCAGCCGAAGGTGCGGTGGATGTAGATGCGGGGCCTGGTCATGGTGGAGGCCTCCTGTGCGGAGTGGTAGGTGGCACGCGGATTGTGCATCGCGGGAGAGACGGTTGACGAGGGCTACCCCGCCGGGCAAGCTTTGGGATACTTTCGCCCGCCGCTACTTTCCAAACTCCCAGGCCTGAAGCTCCTGTCCCGTCTCGTCGCAGAGCCACACGCGGGCGAGGTCGATCTGGCCCGGGGCAGTACCGGGATCGATGCGGATTTGCCTCAGTGGACCGTTGGTGGTGAACTGGACCGCGTAATCGTGCCATTGCCCGTCATGGACAGGAGAAAGGTCCAGCCTCACCGTGGGCCCGAATTGCGGGGTCTTTTGGTCGGCCCAGAAGAACTGCCCAATCCCCTTGCCGTCTGAGCGCATGCGGAAGTTGGCCACCAGCTTCCCCCGGGCCTTTGGCACCTCCTGCGTCCACACGAAGGGATCCCCGCCGGTGGAGACGATGCGCAGGAAGCTCTCGCCGCGCAGGAGCTTGGCATGGCCCGAGGCCCGCCAGCCGTCGACAACCGCCAGCGCCTCCGGATCGTAGGCGGGGTTTTGGCGCGGCACGAGAGCGCCCGTCTGGGCCAGGAAGCCGTCGATCAGCGCATCGAGCTCGCGCACCTTCTCCGGCATGCTCCCGGCGAGGTTGTGCTGCTCGCCGAGGTCCTCGCGGAGGTTGTACAGCTCGTGCTCGTCCGGCCAACCCTCTTCCGTGTCATAGAACCGGATCAGCTTCCATTCGCCCTTGCGCACCGTGGTCGCCGGGGGCGCGATGACACCCGTCTGGGCATTCACCAGATGGGGCATGTGGCAGAACAGCGCCTCGCGCTGCAGGCCGCCCTCCTGCCTGAGGAGCGGGACGAGGCTCTCGCCGTCGAGGGTCTTGGCCTCCGGTGCCTGCAGTCCGGCCATTTGCAGTAGGGTGGGATAGAAGTCGATGCTGCTCACCGGTTCTGGGCAGCGGGAGCCGGGCTGGACTGCGCCGGGCCAGCAGACCAGCATCGGCACGCGCACCCCGCCCTCGTAGATAGCGCCTTTGCCTGAGCGCAGAGGGTCGTTATTGGTGGGCGGCCACTGCTCTTCGCCCACCCGGTCGTACTCATTGCCCCCGTTGTCGGAGAAGAACACGACGATCGTGTCATCTGAAAGGCCCAGGTCGTCCAGCTTGTCCAGCACGCGGCCGATGCTCTCGTCCATGCTGCGGATCATCCCGGCCATCACCGGATTGTCCTGCTTGCCCCGGGGGTCTACGCGGTCCGCATGCTCGGCGGCGTAGGCCTCCTTGGACTGATACGGCGCGTGCACCGAATAGTGCCACAGGCAGAGGAAGAAGGGGTCCTGGCGGTTGGCCTCGAGGAAGCCGAGGGTCTCATCGGTAAGCCGGTCGGCGATGTACTCGCCCTGCGGCCCGTCGGGTAGCGGCTTGATGCGATAGGGGGAGAAGTAGCTGGGAGGGCCGGGATAGCCGCCGCCGCCGATATTGACCTCGAACCCCTGGTGCTGGGGCCAGTAGTTCTCCGTCTGGCCCAGGTGCCACTTGCCCATGAACCCGGTACGGTAGCCGGCGTCGCGGAAGGCCTCGGCGAGGGTGTACTGCTCCAACGGGAGGTGCCGCCGACTCTCGGGTGTGATCACCCGGCGCCACGGCGGCCCCGTCTCGGGTAGGAGCTTTGCGTCCTCGGGCAGCGGCGGCAGATGCCCGGCGGGCGTAGTGATGCCCAGGCGAGCGGGGTACAGCCCGGTCATGATACTGGCGCGGGTGGGCGAGCACAGCGGGCTTGCCGAGTAGGCGTCGGTGAACAGCATGCTGCGCTGAGCCAGGCGCTGGATACTCGGGGTGTCGTAGTACCGGCTGCCATAGGGGGTGGTGTCCATCCAGCCGAGGTCGTCGATCAGGATGAA
>CAYRFY010000014.1:10365-26119 GCA_964423635.1 uncultured Armatimonadia bacterium
CGGGCGGGAGCGGAGCCGGCGAGGCCGGCTCCCAGCAGCGTGGCGGCACCCGCGCCCATGAGGCGCAGGAAGTCGCGGCGGGTCTGAGTAGGCATGACAAGGCCTCCTGGGTCCGCTACAAGCCGGCGGCTGACGGAGCTAGATGTTTGTTCGGGGCAATGCGCGCCGGGACCTGCGAGTGAGGGTGAGTGACGGCCAACGACACGGGGCTCGGCCCGGCTACCGCGGGGTTTCCACGACCCTCTGGCGGCCCAGGGCAGGAACGCGCCTTGTCGACGGAGAAGCTCCGCGTTGACATCGGCCGTCCGCGACTCGCGCAGCCATAGAGGAGGAGCCACATGCTCAGACTTGCATCCAGCCTGTTTCTTTGCTGCCTGTGCCTGGCGCCGGGCGCCGGGAGTTTGGCCGCGCCTGGTGTGGGCAGGAGTGACGTGCTCATCGACGCCCACGGCTACAACGCCGCAGGGGCGGTGGTGGTGCCGATCCGGCCGATCGCCGAGTGGTTGGGGGCAACGGTGGAAGCCAGGGGCAAGGCCATCCGCATTACGCGAGATACTCTGAGCGTGGGCCTGACCATGGGCTGCACGCAGGCCTCGGTCAATGGCCGGGCTGTGACACTCTCCACTCCGGCCAGGGTCTACGGTGGAGTGACCTGCGTCCCGGTGCGATTTGTGGCCGAGGCCTTCGGCTGCGAGGTCAGCTATGTCGCCGAAGGTTCTGTGCAGTGGGACAAGACCGGGTACATCCCCCACGTGCTGATAGCCTTCGCCGGCGAGACGGCACGGGTGTTGGTGCATGCCGCTCCGCCCGACGTGGTGGCGAGCATCCTGGCCGCCGTGGACCGAGAGGAGCCGGGCCGGGGCACGGAGTACCTGCTGGGGGTGACCGCGTTCAAGGGCAACTGGGCCAAGGCCCATCATCCCAACTGGGATGAGGCGTATGGCTTCGGGCAGCGGTGGGGCACGCTGGTGCTACAGCGGGCGAAGGCCGGCTGGCGGCAGGTGTACACCACCACCCGTGTCAGCCACGACCCGGCGGACTTAAGACAGGCGGGAGTACCCATCGAGGTAGCGAAGGCTCTGGGGATGGAGGTGGAGTAGCGCCCGCCCCACCGTCTTCCCGGCCCGCGACCGTTTGCTGTGGTGGGGCAGGCCTTCCCTGTTTCCCCGGGTTCTGGATGACGCCGCCGTGCACGGCAGTGCTGTGGTTCTTGTTGGCTCTGGGAGCAGCAGATACCTGCTGCTCGGTCCTTCCTGCCACGGACAGATGGCCTTCGGCCTGCGCCCGACCGGGTCGTCACGAAACCCGGTCGCTTCGCGGCCCAACAGCGCGTGCGCTTCGTGCTCGGCCGCCGATTGCTTCGGCGCGTGCAGATCCGTGCCGCTCTCTGTGGCCCTCCGTGCGCTCCGTGTTGAGCCGTACCCCTCTGTGCCGTTCTCCGTGGTGAGACGTCCGTCGTTAGCCGTCTTCCGTTCTCCGCCGTTCTCTACGGCACCAGCTCGATGAATCCTGCCTGATCCACCTGCCAGGTGCAGCCCCTGGTTGATTCCCATTCCAGCCACAGCTCATCGGCGGCCTTCCGGGCGCTGAGGTTGAACTGGAACCTCTTGTGCTTGGCCGGGTCGATGCCCAATGAGGCGAAGGGGATGGCGAACTCCGCCGTCCAGCGCCCCGCCACCGCCGTGGGGATCTGCGCCTTGTACTGCACTCCCTCGGCAGCGCGCCTTGTGGCCTCCGGCGAGGCGCCGGCCTCGTCGCTGCTCTCGAGGTGCCCGTTGGGGTAGCCCCGGAGCACCAGGATCGGGGCCTTCTCGCCTGCGCCCGGATTGCGGATCGCCAGCTCCACCGCATCGTCCTGGCCCCAGGTATTGGTGGTGGAGATCGGCTTGTTGGCATCCACCTCGTTGGCGATGGCGACATACAGGGCCGTGTCATCGTAGGCCAGCCAGGCCAGGCTGCGCGGCTTGACCTTCTCGCCGGCAAAGCCCTGCTCGAGCACCAGCGCGGTGCTCTCTTTGGCCCCGTTCCACTCCTCAGGCTTGATCTCGCCGTCGACGGTCATGGGGACCGGTGCCTTCGCGACCTTGGCCACCGGGGGCGTGCCGCTCTTGGCGGGCGCCGGGGCCGGCGGCTTCGCCATCGGCCGCACATCGGACTTCACCGGCCAGGACGCCCGCAGCTCGCTCTCGTACAGGCCCATCTGCTCGATGGGGAGGGGCTTGAAGCCGATCTTGTAGGCCGGGGAGTCATCTCGCAGCCGGTAGTTGCCCCCCTCGCGGTCTACGAAATGCGGGTCCTCGTCGATGAGGTTGTCCTCGAAGGTCACCAGCGGCTTGGCCTTGCCGTCGAAGTCGCCCCAGCGCCCGCCCACGCAGACATTGCGGGCGATGAGGTTGCCCTTCGGGGCCATGGGCTCGTCATCGAGGATGCCGGGCAATTGGGGATAGCGCGCGGCCCAGAGCGCCTCCTTGTAGGGCCACTTCTCGAGCTTGTCCACCAGGCCCTGGTAGCCCCCGGCGGCCCAGCCCAGCCCGCGTGAGTCCACATGGGTGGCAGGCACGCAGTCCACGAAAACGTTGTTCTCAATGGTGCAGTCCCGTCCGCCACCGATCATCGCCGCCCGGGTCACATTGTGAAACAGGTTGCCGTAAATCAGGGTGCCGGAGAACTGGTCATCCAGGTACACGCCCACGCAGCCGCGGCCCTCGAAACCGTTGATGTGGTGCAGGTAGTTGTGGCGGATCACCGTCCCGCGCATGGACCAGTCGCGCCCGGTGTAGATGGCCCCGGCGTCATTGGACTCATAGCAGACCGAGTGCAGCTCGTTGAACTCGATGAGGTGGTCGTTGCCGCCGAAGCCCATGGCCATGTGCGGGGCATTGTCGATGAGGTTGTGGGTGGCCCGGTTGCCCACGCCATGGAGAGTGATGCCCGGCCGGTACACCCGGTTCCAGCGGCTGTAGTGATGGACGTGGTTATTGTCGGCATAGTGCTCGGCGGGGGTGAGGGTCGTGCGGTCCCCGCCGGTCAGGTGGATGCCGCCGTCGGCCGTCTCGTAGACGTCGCAACCCACCACCCCATGCTTCGTGCCGCCGCCGATCGACACCGCCGAGCCGCCGGTATTGCGGATCACACAGGCGCAGATGACGTTGCCCGTTCCGCCGGACACGGTCACCGCCGTGGCTCGGCTGGCCTCCAGGATCAGCCCCCGGACGGTGACGAAAGAGACCTCATTCATCGTGATGAGGCTGGGGACCACGGAGATCAGCGTCTTTCCCTCGGACAGCGGGGCCGGGGGCCAGAAGTACAGCATCCCGCTCTCGTGGTCCAGATACCACTCGCCCGGACAGTCCAGCTCGCAGAGGGCGTTGAAGGCGTAGTACCACTGGTTCTTGCGGTACCCGTATCCGTGGTAGGGGGGCTTGAGGGAGATGATGCGCTTTTCGGTGTCGATAGACTCCACTTGCTGGCGCTGCTCGGCCCAGTCCCAGAACCAGTAGCCGTGCAGCCACAGGTCCTTCTCGCCCACCCAGCGCGTGGGGCGGTCGCCGTCGTAGACGAAGCGGCCGATCTTGTCGCCCGGGATGCCGTGGATCTTGTGGGGCGCCCCGCCGACGAGGTCCACGATGCGGACGAAGCCCTCATTGGGCCAGCGGGAGACACTCATGGGCCTGTCCTGGAAGAACACCTCCAATCGCTGGCCGGAGGTGGAGACGGTGCCGAAGTCCGTGACACCCAGGGCCTTGAGGTCCGCCTGCATCACGAAGCCCCGGGCGCTCTCAGCCAGACGCGCGAGCACCTCCGGATCGGTCACAGGCTCGAAGTTGGTGACCTGCTTGCCGCCCACGAGGCGGACTTCATCCCCGGCTTTGGCGCGGTAGACGATGGGGGCGCCCTCGGTGCCGGAGTCTTGCTGTTCCAGCGAGAGCGGCGCGGAAAGCTCGTACACTCCGCCGGCGAGCTGAACCGTCACGCCCCCGGCAGGGATGCCCCCGGCCTGTTTGAGCGCGCGGATCTCGTCCCGCGCGCGCTGGAGCGAGGCGAAGGGGCCATCGCCCTCGCCGGCCGTGGCGACCTTGCCCGACCAGGCGTCATTGCCTTCCGGCGCGACGTACAGTGTCAGTCCCTGTGCATGGCCCTGCACGGCAAAGCCTCCTGTCAGCAGAGCACAGATGGTACCCAGCAGCACTTGCCGGCTCGTCCGTCCCAGGCTCCTGTGCATCGCCGTGCCTCCAATGTACGGAGATCTCGTTTGCTCTCGTCCGGTCGCCCGCTGCTTGTCGCTCCCGGACCCCGCCGATCCTGTTGGCCGTTGGCCCGCTTTCCGTCTTCTTCGCGATGGGGCTGCTCAGGAGAGAGCGAGAGCCAACGGCGAACGGCCAACGGCACTGATGACGCCTCGCGCCCATCCCCTCTCCTCCGCGGTGCGGCCGCTCAGGAGAGGGGTGAACGGCACGACCACTGGCCCGGCGCCGCCATTCTGTAGGGCGCGGGCCTGTACCGCGCCGAGGGGGCCATCCAGCAACAAAGGCCAACGACGGCGGCGCACAGGTCGCCGCCCTACAACAGCAACGGCGAACGGCCGACGGCATCCCTCGATCTGGGTTGGGCCCTGGTCCCCCTCACCGTCCGCTCCAGCCCTGCGGGCTGTCACGGAGACCTCTTTCGGTCGCCCGCTGCGCGGGCTCGGAGAGGTGAGCGTCGCCGTTCCTGCCGCTCCCCTGCCGCTCCCCTGCCGCTCCCCTGCCGTCCCCATCACCTATCACCTATCACCTATCACCTGCCGCTCCACCTTCACTCTCACCGTGCGCTGACAGTCGCTGCGCTCGCCTGTCTCCGGGTCCAGCCAGCTCTGAGCGCCGTAGCCCACCAGGAGCACTCCGGGCTCGACCTCGCAGATGGCCGTGTAGCCCGAGTAGCGCTCGGCGTCCAGACTCACCGGGTCGCCCCAGGTGTGGCCATTGTCCGTGCTGAACAGCACCCAGGCGCCCGGCCTGCCGGTGCTGCAGGCCAAAGTCCCGTCGGCCATCACCACCAGGTCCGGGGCCACACCCTCGAAGCCCGTTCGCTGTGGTTCCTGCCACGTCTTGCCGCCGTCGTCCGAGCGCGTGACGCACAGAGGGTTGTCCTGATGGTACGGCCGGTTGTTGCCTCCGGTGCGTAGCAGGCACAGCAGCTCGCCGTTGGGCAGCAGGCGCAGGACCGGCTCGCAGTAGCCCTCGGTACCGATCGTCGGGTCGTAGCCGATGGTGCTCACGTATTCCCAGTGCTCACCTCCGTCGGCGGAGGTGACCAGCCAGGTGCGATAGTAGAAGGAACCCGCCTGACCGGGCACCGGCGATTGGTCGCCCTCAAACCACCCGTACATGGGAGCCACGAGGGTGCCGTCCGGCATCTCCACCGCCGAGCGCCAGAACAGCGGCCCCTTGACGGCGGCGTGGCCGATGCCTCCGGTGGCGCGAGGCACGTGGACCTCGCACGCGGTGACCTTCACCCGGTCACCGGCTCTCTCGCTGCGACACAGCTTCCCGGCGAAGTACCCCGGGCGCCCCTGAATGGGTTCGGTGTGGAACACGCAGCCCATGAGGGTACCGTCACGAAGCTGCAGGGGCGCCGGCAGGGAGGAGCCATCCGCGAGTCTCTCCCACGTGATCCCGCCGTCCCGGGTGATGTACCCGGCGGCCAGCACGGAGCCATCCCGGAGCCTGCAGAAGTCGGAGAAGTGGGTGCCGGGCCTGAGGAACCGGTCGTGCTCGAGCTGTGTCTCGACCGTAGGATTGTCGGGAGCCACGGTAACCGCGAAGTCCCGGTAGGCCCTGACCTCCTCGGGCATCTCCACCGGGCTGAACTCAAGGGTCAGATTGTAGATTCCCGGCTTCCAGCCGTCCGTGGGCACGCGGACCGACAGGGCTCTCGGTGCAGGGTCCGCATCGTGCGGGCCGTTGTCCTCGATACCGTTGCGGCCCTCCGCGGCGAAGTAGGCCAGCTTGGTCTCGGCGTTGTACGAGAAGCCCGGAGGCACCTCATCGGGCCCCACGGTATAGGGCACGGTGAGGGTGCAAAGACAGCCTCTGGTGCCTTCCAGCTCGACGCGGGCGATGATATCAAAGGGCTCCCCCGACTTCAGCCGAGAGGGGTGGGCGGAGAACTGGGGCACCGCAATCACGAGCTCGGAGGAGAAGAGGGTCTTGTCGCGGACGACCTTGCCCCCGGCAACGGCGATCTGCAGGACGCGGGTGTCGTGCACATAAGGGCCGCCGGCGGGCCTATTGCAGACATAGAGCATGAAGCAGTGCTCGCCGTCGGGCCAGGCGGACACATCCACCGTGATGGCGAACACCCCCTCCGCCGGGTCCTCGTCTCCGCGGCCGTTATCGAGCAGCAGATAGCCGTCGACATCCTCGGTCTCCCCGGCCCACAAAAAGTTGTAGTGCCCCCGCCGGACGAAGCCGGGCAGTGGCTCGAGGCCCTTCTCCAGCGTGCGGAACCCGTAGCTGCCGACTTGTACTCCCTCGCCGACGGCCGCGACGCGCAACGTTACCGAGCTGTCTGTGGGAAACTGCACCTCGGCCTTCTCAATGGTGATCCCCGCCAGGGCGGGAAGTGCAAGCAGACCAAGCGTGGCGATGGTGAGCATGTTTGCCTCCGGGATGGCTACTCCTGGGTCTTCTCCAGCACCAGGTCGTCGATGTACGCCTCGACCTGCGCCGCGTTGTAGCTGTGGATCCACAACTGCAGGGCCGTCGTACCTGCGGGCGTCTCAAAGGGGAACTCGAAGCTCTGCCAGCCCCCGTCTGCTGCCTCCAGGCTTCCCACCGGGGAGATGTTCCCCTTGCCGTCGGTCGGATTGAGCGACTTCCCCTCCGCATCAACATAGCGCACGTACATGCCGATACCCTCGCCCGTCACGTGCCTGGCCTTGCCGCGCAGGACGTAGCTCGCGGCGCCCTGGGTCGGCACCCGTGCGCTGGTGATGTTGGAGCCCAGCTTGTCGCTGTCATCGGCGATCCTCAGCGAGCAGCGGCCGGTGGCGGCCATCCTCTCCGAGACCTCGCCCAGGCCATTGGTCGGAAGTAGCCAGCAGAAGGAGCCGTACTCGAAGCCGCCATTGCGCAGGAGGCCGGCCTCGCCGGTGGCCAGGTCCGTGGGGGTGATCTCCAGGGTGACGGTGGCCGCGGAGACCGCTTCATCCAGCTTGATGCCCAGACGTATGGGGTGTACGGCGGCCTCCTCCTCGATCTTGTCCGCCACGATACTGAAAGGACCGCCTTCCACCGTGATGTTGACCTGTACCGCCTGGTCTACGTCGTAGACCACCAGCGAGCCGTCCTGGAGCCGCCGCCAGTCGCCTTTGGTCAGAATCGCCGTCTCGAAGCTCCGGGGTGTCTCGAAGGCCACGCGGTCGGTTACGGTGAGGGAGCCTTCTCCGCTGCGGGAGTAGACGAACTCGCGCTCCAGCGTCTGGAGCCCCTCTACCTCATACGCTGCGCTGAGGTCGAGGCGCAAGGTGTCGGCCGTATCGGTGAAATCGGCGGCGAGGACCTCGGCCTGGCGGTTCCTGCCCGTCTTTTGAAGCTGTCCGGCGACCACGGGTACCGGGTGGCCGTAGGAGTTGAGCAGCTTGCTTTCGTAGCGCTTATTGCTGAAGGTGCGGGCGGTGTAGACCTCGGCGCCGGGGTCCAGAAGCACCGGGCGGTTCTCGACGACGACCACGTAGGAGCCCACATCATTGTGGTTGTGATGCTCGGCATTGTGGCCGCCCTTGAGGGCCACACCGAGGCGGCAAGTGCTATCTCGCTGTGGTCGGCCGATGAGGATGCCGGCGTCCGAAAACCAGGTGCGGATCGGGGCCCCGGCTTCTGTGGCCGACACCGGCTCTCGCTCGGAGGCACCGTTGGGGAACGAGAAGAGCATCTTGTCAAAGAGGCTGCCCCCGGCGGCGCCGGGTTCCATTTCATTGTACTGCGGCAGCCCCAAACCCAGGTAGCGGTTGACGAAGTACATGGTGTCGGCCGCCGGGCCCGCATTGACGCCGCAATCGGCGAAAGCGGGGGCCACGCCGCCGATGATCTGGATATCGGCGCCGAACCGGGCCGGCGCCTTCGCCTCGGGCAGGGACAGCAGGTCCACCCCTCCGGACGTGGCCTGGCGAACCGTCTCGGCCAGCAGCACGAAGTGTCCGAAGCCGTAGTTCCAGTACCCCAGACCCTCGGAGCAGTAACCGTCGGGGGTGAAGCCCTTGAGGAAGTTGGCGCAGTACACCTCCGCGGCGGCCACGATCTGTGCCCGCTCGTCGCGATCCTCTATCTGGCAAAGCGCCGCGCCCGTCACGCCTGCCAGGCACACCGCATTCCAGTTGTTCGTGGTCTTCAGCCACCAGTTCACCCCCCGCGCTCCGGTGATCATGTCCCTGTAAGGCGTGAGGACGAAGCGGTCCACGCCGTCCCGGAGCGTCTTGCGCGTCTCTGCCGGCAGGCTCTGACCCAGGAGATAGTCGGCGGTGGCCAGGTTCCACGCCAGCGCCGAGGAGGCCAGGTCGATGTCGATACTCTCCCCATTGAAGTTGGTGAGGTTGGCATCATGGGCGGGCATGACCCAGGTGCGCTCGGCGCACAGCACGCCCACGATCTCGCAGATCGCCGGAATGAACCGGCCCTGGTTTTGCACGCACTCGGCCAGGACCAGGGGTGTCAATCGCCCGCGCCTTTGCCCCGAGACCCTCTGCCAGTTGGTGCGGTTGCCGGTGCTTTTGAACTCCAGAAACAGCTCGTCCGGCTGCTCGGGGATGGGAGTTGCGAGCAACTCCTCGGCGCGCTTGACCTGGGCCTGGAAGGCCTCCAACGCTCCCAGACGCCCCCAGGCCTCGCGGTCGCCGATCGGGCGCCCGAGGCCCGCGGGCTCAGCGGGGAGCATCCCGGCGATGTCCGCGATGCGGGCCCGGTCCAGCTCATCGGCGGCCTCGAGGGGCAGGGTCGCCAAGACTGCGAGCGTGGCGATGAGTGCCGAAAGGAGCATGGCGTTCATGTCCAGGTCCTCCATTGTGGGTGGTGAGTTCTACCGGCGGGCCAACGGCCGGGATCGGTCGCGGGGCGGTGACCGCAAGAGCCGTCGTCGTCTGCCCCCAAGAGGCCAGGCAAGGCAGGGACCGGTGTGACCCCTGGCAACGGCCCCCCCGGAGCGGGCACATTCGCATAGCCGCTTCAGACGGCCTGGGCGTAGGCGTGCGGGCTCCGATCACAGGCTGGGGCAAATCCCGCCCGCTTCAGCCTCAGATGCCCCGACGGTTCAGCCGATTGACAGCGCAAGAGCGACGAAGCGCCGGCGGTGCATGGGGGCCTGTCTACGACCATGAGCCCCGGATAACCGGCGGTCTCCCGAAGTGCGCAGACAGTTATCAGTTCCCACCCCAGCGCCAGAGTCCTCCAGGGATGCGGGCCCGCTGCTTCTCTCCACCGCAAGCTCTCACCGGTCCCGGCGCCATTGCCGCCGGCCGCGTTCTCCTCTCTGAACCGGCCCTGCCGCCACGCAAAGAGACGGGGGCCGCGACGCCATCACCGGTCGTCTTGCGGCGCCTCACCGCTCATAGCGCACGGTCACCTTCGTCACCCGCGGGGTATCGGTGCCCCCCGGCGCTCCCAGTGCCAGGCGGTACTGCACCCAGCGCCCCCTGCCTTGCGCCTTGTCCACATCTTCCCATTCCGCCTCCTCCAGCTCTCCGGGCCGCGGCGCATAGCGCACCTGCGCCCTCACCCAGCAGCCCCCGGGCACCTCGGCCTCCCAATCCACTCCCAGCACCCGCGTCCCGGCCGGGAGCCGCAAGGGCTCGGAGATGTAGAACTCCTCCTCCGCCTGGTTGGCCTGGTTGGCAAAGCCCGTCCGCACCATGCCGTGCGGGCCGTTGGTGGGCAGATGCGTCACCCGCCGGTCGCAGAACCCCTCGGGTCCGTTCCACCACACCGCCGAGTATCCCACATGGTCATTGCCAACCTTGTGGTACGCCACGGCCAGGTCCACCCAGCCATCGCCGTTGAAGTCCGCCGGGACGGCGCCGGAGGCCGAGTGCATGAACAGCCGCCGCCTTCTGTCCTCTGAGAAGCCCTGGGCCGAGCCGAAGTAGAGGTATGAGTCGATGTCCCGTACTCGGCCGTCGTGGTAGTTGCAGACGAACAGGTCGGCGTGGCCGTCCTTGTTGAAGTCCGCCACGGCCAGGGCATTGACGGCATTGGCCGGAAGCTGCGAGCGCCGGTCTTCCCGCAGGCCCTCGGGACCGTTCCAGTACACGTGGACGAAGCTGTCATGGGGACCCTCGCGCGAGGGCTCGTGGCCGCCCACGATCAGCTCGAGGTAACCGTTGCCGTCGAGGTCCGCCGCCTGGGCGCAGGAGGCGTGCCATACCGACAGCATCCGGCGCCGGCTCAGATCGAACCCCTCCTGCCCACCCCAGAGGATGAAGCTGCGGTCGAAGGCGATCTGAGGGACGAACAGGTCCAGCCAGCCGTCGGCGTTCCAGTCGGCCAGGTAGATCCAGCGCGTCTGGTTGTAAGAGACCCCGTCAATCTCCATCACGATGCGCTGGGGCTTGTCGCGGTCGAAGCCCTCCGGGCCGCCGTGGAAGATGAGCAACTCGCTATTGGAAAAGCCCCCGAACAGCAGGTCCAGATAGCCGTCGCGGTTCACATCGGCGCAGCACACCCCGTGGGCCCGGGTGGTGGGGAAGGCGTATTCGGTCTCGTACGGATAGCCCTCGGGCTCGGCGGTGTACAGCAGCGACCCCGGATCGAGCTGCACCGCATTCTCCGAGCAGTTGGCCAGCAGGATATCCGGCGTGCCGGTATCGGCAAGGTCGCAGCACACGGCATCCACGGCATCCCGGGCGTCCAGCAGGAAGCGGTTGTCGGCACTGAAACTCCCGGCCCTGTTTTCGTACACCGCCACGTCCACATCGCCCTGGGCGTTACGGGCCCGATGGTTGACCAGGATCACCTGTGCTCCGGGGCCCTCCTGGGTCCGCGAGATGAATACGCGGCGGGCGTCGTGGCTCTCCAGCTCCACCGGCGGACCCTGCACCCCCTCCGGCCCGCCCCGGTAGACCGGGGAGTGGAAAGTGAACTGCTCCGGGATGCGGTCCTGGCACAGGGCGATGTCGCCGTGGCCGTCGCCGTCCAGATCGCCAATGGCCACATCGCAGGCATTGACGGAAGGCAAGAGTACCGCGCGCTCGGGAGCGAACCCCGCCTCATCGGCCAGGTACAGCCGGGAGTGCTGGGTCTGCCCCGTCTTGTGCCGGGAGGCGAAGGCCAGATCGGTGAGGCCGTCGTCGTTCACATCGCCGGCGGCCACGGCCAGCGCCTCGGGGCAGGGGAACACCAGCGGCTCGCCGAACTGCCGGTCCGGCGTGACCGGTACCAGCCTCACGGACCGCGGTCCCGGAGCGAACACATGGGGCCTGGCGCCCAGCTCTACCACCCCCGCAATCGCCCGGGTGGGCTGTACGTACTCCACCCCCGCTCCCTCACCCTCGTCCTGCTCAGCCTCCAACTCCGCCGTGGCGGCGAGTTCGGACAGGCGGGTAAGAGCCAGCCCTTCCGGGTCTCCCCAGTACACCGTCACCTTACCCCTGGCGTCCAGGCAGACCAGGTCTGCGCAGCCATCGGTGTCCAGGTCGGCGCCGGTGAACTGCCCCGTCGGGCCCTGCAGCTCCACGAAGCGTTTGGGCTCCAGACCCACCTCAGATTGGTAGAAGACCCGCGCCTTGCCGGCGCTGAGAAAGACCACGTCACCCCGCCCATCGCCGTTGAAGTCTCCCGCAGCGCAGGCCGTGCTGCGCGGCGCGGGAAGTCGCAGCCGATACCGCTCGGAGTAGCCCTGCTCCGTGCCGAAGTACACGAAGGCGTTCAGGTCGCTGCGGCTGCCGTTGTAGTCCATGCCCAGGACAAGATCGGGCCACGGATCGTCATTGAGGTCGGCCAGGGCTCCGGTGAGGGAGCCGTCCGAGGGCAGGAGGGTGGTCCAGGGGTTGCCAAACACATCGCTGTGGACGCCTACCGGCGGCCGCTCCCAGTGGTTCTGGCTATTGCAGATGAGTAGGTCGGGCAGGCCGTCGCCGGTGAGATCGGAGTGGTGGATCCGTTGCAGCACCCCGGCGGCGGAGATGTACAGATTCTGGCCGGCATTGCCCGGAGTGCCTCTGGAGAAGCCCGCAAAGCCCTCGGTGACAAAGTGTCCGGAAGGCTGGGCGAGGCAGAAAGTGGGGATGAGTACGGAGAGTATCGAGACGAGACCGATGGTGCATTTCGGCAAAGTGGTGTCAGCTCCTGATGTTCGGTGTGATTGGACATTCTGCATCTGCTGTCGGGCGTCGGGGCCGCTGCCGGCGCCCGACATACTCGGGGCCCACAGGCCTTTCGTCACCGGGCATCGAAGGTCCTGCGTGGCGTGTGTGGCCGGTGGCAAGGTGCTGTTTCCCTGTGGCTCATCTCTCTGCAGCCCCCTGCGCCATGCTCTTGCCTGAGAGCTCCGCACAACACCGGGGTGTTGGGTGACTGGATGCTCTCACCGACGCGGTGCTGCTCGCTCGGCCCCGACAGCGAAGTACCGCGCCCCACGGGAGCGACTGCCACGTCTGCGCCCCCACCTGCTATGGCTGTCGCCGGGCAGGGCCGGAGGACGGTGATGACGAATCTAGTTACCCATACGTATCCCGGCGCCGGGCCCACAGGCACGCCGCACCCTGTTACAGGCGCTCTTCGGTGAGCAGGAGGTAGCACCGCAGCATGCCACAATGGCTGGTGGGCCAGCAGGACTTCATCCTCTTCCTGGCGGGCGTGGCCTGGGTATTGGTGGCGGTGCTTCGCCTGCGTCTGCGTCGTTTGGAGTTTCTCGTCGGAGTGCCGTGGAGCTTCCTGGGCCTGTTCGCGGTACTCCATGGCCTGAACCACTGGATCGAGCTTCTTAACATCTCGGAAGCCATCCCGGCGCAGCTTGACGGCGTCCGGCTCCTGCTGTCGGCGGTCTCCTACGTCTTGCTGTTTGAGTTCGGGCGCCGCGGCCTGGAGGACCAGGCGGACTGGGCTTCCGGATCGTGGTTGTACGTACCTCTTGGGGTCGGGGTGGCCGCGTTGGTCGCGCTGTGGCCCGGAACTCCGGTGCCGGCGGTACACATCGCCCTGGGCCTGCCGGCCTGCTTCTGGGCCTGCTGGACAATCTGGTCCGAAACCTGGCCGGTCCTGGACGTGGGCGGCGGGGTGCTGCGGGCGGGCGCCGCGGCCCTTGTGGTGCAGGGGATCGCCGTGGCCTGGGCCTCGCTGGTGGGCGAGGTGCCGCTACCTGCACTGGACGGGACGCCCTTCGAGACGGTGGCCGGGCCCCTCGCCGCGGCGGTGAGCGCGTGCAGTGGGCTGCTTGTCGCCTTAGGCTCCATATGCGACGAGAGTGCGGAAGCTGCCCCGGAGCGTTCCGGCACGGTGGCGCCACACCTGGGCCTGGCTTTGGGCCTGGCCGCTGTTGTCGCCGCCGGGTGGGTGGCCGCCGACTGGCGCGGCGCCACCATGGACCGCGGGATGCGCACCCGCATCCTGTCCCAGGTCACCGCAATGGCCACCACGCTGGACCCCGAGATGGTAAGAGCCCTCAGCTTCACCGCCGCCGACAGCAAGAACCCCGTCTTCCGACAGCTCAGCGGGCAGATGGCCTCGTACGGCGCCTTCAGCGGCCTGCGATCGATCTACACCATGGCCCAACGTAGCGGGCAGTTCGTCTTCGGCCCCGAGAGCATTCCCACCGGTGACCCGCTGTCCTCGCCGCCGGGCACGGTGTACCAGAGCCCCACCGCGGCGACGTGGTCTCCCTTCCTAACCAGCCAACCCGGAGTTGCGGGCCCCATCCGCGATGAATACGGAACCTTCATCAGCGCCCTGGCACCGGTGGTTGACCCCGAGACGGGCCAGGTTTTGATGGTGGTGGGGATCGACGTGGCCGCGGAGACCTGGCTGCGGGCGCTGGGGCGGGCGCGTCTGGTGGTGATGGCCGGGGTGCTGCTGATGCTGGGTCTGCTCCTGGGCTGCGCGGCCCTCATCGACCATGCGAGCCGAGTCGGCCTGGGAGTGTGGTGGAGCCGCCGGAGGGCCGGGGTGCTGGCGGTGGCCGTAGTTGGGACGGCGATTGCCCTGCTGCTGGCTCTGGTCGTGAGGGAGGCGGAGGTCGCGCGGCGCGAGACCGATTTCTGTCGCCTGGCGGATGTGAAGTTCCAGGCCATCGCGGAGGCCATCTCCGGGCTTCGTCGCGACGTCGGGGCCACCGTGCGCTTCATCATGAACAGCCAGGAGGTCTCCTCCTCCGAGTTCCAGCACTATGTGGACCCGATCGTCCGGAGACTGGGCATCGAGGCGATGGGGTGGGCACCCGGCCTCGGAGCGGCGGGCGGCGCCGAGGGAGGCCCTTACCGCCTCCGCCACGCGGTGCCATCCGCGGCCTTGCAGGGGCTTTCGGGCCTGGACCTTGTCACCGCCGCAACCTCTCAAGCCGCGGTGGTGGCCACCGTCGCCGGCGGATTCCTGGCCGCCACGGCCACGGCACCGGACCCCACCGACCGGCGCGGCACGGACGTGTTCCTCGCCCTGCAAAGCGTGACCCGGCCGGGGCGGACCGGTCCGGACGGGCTGGTACTGGCCGCCGTGCGCCCCCAGACGTTCTTCAGCACCGCCCTCTCCGTGGACCAGGAGCATCTGCTGTCCATCGACCTGGTGGACGTCTCCGATCCCCGCCGTCCGCTGACTGTGGGGCTGTATCCGCAGAGGCGGGCGAGCTTCACTGAGGCGCCCGGCCTCAGGGGCGGGGGCGAAGGCCTGCCACCGGCCCAGGTGTACCCGCTACCTGCTCTGGGGCGCTCCTGGATTGTGTCGGTTCGGCACGGGCCGGGTTTCGCCGCCGCCAATTCCTCCTGGGCCCACCTGGTCACCGGCGTCCTGGGCCTGCTGCTGACCGCCGTCGTCACGGCCCTTACCGCGTTCCTCGGCAGTCGCGAGGCCTACCTCGAGCAGGAGGTGGCACAGCGCACCGGCGAGCTGCAGGCCAGTGAGGAGCGTCTGGCCTCGATCTACCACGCGGTGAGCGAGGCCATCCTCATCCACGACGCAGAGACCGGCGCGATACTGGACGCCAACGAGGCCGCGTCCGAGCTGTTCGGCTACGATCGGGAGCAGCTCAGCGGCCTGTCCGTGGCCGACATCAGTCTGGACGAGACGCCCTACGGCGCCGACGAGGCCGCTGAGTATATGGCCCGAGCCGTTGCGGGGGAGCAACTGACCTACGAGTGGCGGTGTCGCGACGCGGCCGGGCGCCTGTTCTGGATCGAGGCGCACATGCGCTCGGCCCCCATCGGGGGCACGATGCGGACCATCGTGACGGCGAGGGACATCACCGGGCGCAAGCAGGACGAGTTGCGGCTGCAGGATGCCCTGCGCCGCAACCGGGCGGAGCAGAGCGCTCTGGGTCGCGTGGCGATCTCACCGAGCATGATGGAAGGGGAGATCGGCCCCCTGGCGCGGGAGGTCACAAAGGCCGCCGGCGAGGTCCTCCGGGTAGCACGGACCAGCGTGTGGTTGTTTGACGAGAATAGCGAACAGGCCGTATGCGAGGACCTCTACGAGCTGCCGGAGGGCCGACACGTCAAGGCTCCCGCTCTCTCCGCCGCCGTCTTCCGGGGCGGCCGGCTCGACATCTTCTCCGGCGACCGGCACGTCGCGGCCGACGATGT
>CAYRFY010000014.1:26151-28446 GCA_964423635.1 uncultured Armatimonadia bacterium
AGAGCCCCGGCTTGCGGGCTACGCCCAGGCATTCCTCGCCCCCCTGGGCATCACTTCGCTGCTGACCGCGGTGATCAGGGTGTCGAACCGTTCCCGGGGGGCGCTGACGTTGGCCCACATCGGCCCTCCGCGGCACTGGGAGACCGACGAGATCGCCTTCGCCTGTCAACTGGCGGACCAAATGGCCATCGCCATCACCCACCGCGAGCGTCGGCGCGCCGAGGAGGCTCAGGAGGCCGCAAGACGGCTGCTGGAGACCGTCGTCGAGCAGAGCCCGGTAGGCCTGGCGGTGGCCACAGCCGGCGACGGGGCGCTGCTACTGGTGAATGACGTGCTGTTGCGGTTGCTCATGGCGGCGGATGACGAGCGCGATTCTGGACTGACCACCAAGCAGGTGACAGAGCGTCGCCACTGGCAGTACCTGCAGCCGGACGGGACGCCCGCGGAGCCTGAGAGTCTCCCTCTGGCCATGGCCATTCGTGGCGAGACACCCCGACCCCGTGAGTATCGGATCCGACGCAGGGACGGCAGTGAGATCTGGGTCATCTCCGGCGCGACGCCGGTCCGCGACGCCGACGGCCAGTTGGCCGCCGCAGTGCTGGCGATCACCGACATCACCGACCGCAAGACGGCGGAGCAGGCACTGGCGGCCAGTGAGCAGCAGATGCGCGGCATGCTGGACGCCATGAGCGCCGGTGTGCTGGCCGTCGAGCCGGAGAGCCTCACCGTAACCTACGCCAACCCCGCCGCCGCTACCCTGATCGGCCGTGGGACCGATGACATCACCGGTCGCCCGTGGGCGCAGTTCGCACGGTTCGCGGAGGACTGGAGTTCGCAGGCCGGGGCAGAGCCGAGGGTCGACTCCGTGCGAGACACCCTCCGCACCGCGGACGGCCGCGATGTCCCGGTGCTGATGAGCGTCTCCTTCGCACACCTGGGCGGGCGACAGTACATCCTGCAGAGCATGATCGATCTCAGCAGCCTCCAGGCCGCCGAAGAGGAGAAAGCGCGCTTGGAGGAACGCCTCCTGCAGGCCCAGAAGATGGAGGCCGTGGGTCAGCTCGCCGGCGGCGTCGCTCACGACTTCAACAACCTCCTGCAGGTGATGAACGGTTATACCGAGCTGGCGCTGGATGACCTGCCGGAAGGCGACCCCGCGGGTGTGAAACTGCAGGAGGTGGCCAAGGCGGGAGAACGCGCCGCACAGCTTGTGGGCCAACTCCTGGCCTTCAGCCGCCGGCAGATCATGCGGCTGGAGATCATCGACGTCAACGAGATTGTCACCGAACTGCTCAAGATGCTGGCGCGCCTGATCGGGGAGCACATCCGACTGCAGTTCGCTCCCGGACACGATCTGAGCCCCATCCGCGCCGACCGCGGCATGATGGAACAGGTCCTCGTTAACCTCTGCGTCAATGCCCGAGACGCCATGCCCGACGGCGGAGACCTTCACATTGAGACGGGTACCGTGACCATCGATCTCGGTCAGTTCAGGGCCCACCCGGACGTCGAGCCGGGCCGCTACGTCTTGCTCACCGTTACCGACACCGGGCACGGCATGGACGCCACCACCCTCAGCCGGGTGTTCGAGCCTTTCTTCACCACCAAGGAAGTCGGGCGCGGCACCGGCCTGGGCCTGTCCACCGTGTACGGTATCGTCAGGCAACACGGTGGGCTGGTGCAGGCCTACAGCGAGGTGGGTCTCGGGACGACCTTCAAGGTGTACCTGCCGGCGGCCGAGCACCGGGCTAGGGAGGCGACGCAGGAGACCGAAGGCCCGCTGCCCGCGGGCAGCGGCACCATCCTGTTCGCCGAGGATGATGATACCGTGCGCGGACTGACCGTTCAGGTGCTCAGGGCGGCGGGCTATACGGTGTTGTCCGCCGCCGATGGCCGACAGGCCATTTCACTTCTCCAGCAGCATGGCCATGCCATCGACCTGCTGCTGCTGGATGTCGTGATGCCCGGCCTCGGTGGCCGAGCCGTGATGGAACATGCCCGTCAGATGGGTCTCAAGACACCGGTGCTGTTTGCCAGCGGCTACAGCGACAACGCCGTCCACACCAACTTCGTGCTGGAAGAGGGGCTCTCGTTCCTCCAGAAGCCCTACCGGCAGGGGGACTTGCTCCGACGCGTGCACGAGGCCCTCGCCGGAGATCGGGGCTGAGGCGGCGTCGCGCCCTTTCCCCTCGCCGCTATCCATGCCCTAGAAGCGCGGCCGAAAGGCCCGCCTTCGCCAAGAGTAGTGGGTAAGGGGGAGCGCTATTTGCGCACCCCCTCCCCGTTGTCGCAATG
>CAYRFY010000015.1:0-15346 GCA_964423635.1 uncultured Armatimonadia bacterium
TGCGGGGCCAAACGGCCCGAGGCACGACGGCTGGCGGGCGTCACCCGGACCACGGCAAACACATATACGGGAGCAGACGCTCTCGGAATGGCATTCCCGGCGAAGGTGGGATTTCCGGCCGGGCTTTCAGATCACCTTCAGCAGCATCAGGATGCCCATGACGATGAACAGACCGCCGCCGATGTAGCGAATCAGGTCTCTGGGCAGAAACGCCGCACAGGCATGTCCCACGCCGACCCCGATGGCGCTCACCAATGTGAGCGCCAGGGCCGCCCCGACAAGCACCAACAGGGGAGATTGGAACTTCGCCGCCTGCAGGATGACGGCTATCTGGGTCTTGTCTCCGAGCTCGGAAACAAACAGAAGCACAAACGTCGATATCAGCGGCTTGAGGTCCATCGCGCGGCGTCCTCCTGCGGCTAGATGCTCTCGATCTCCAGGTCTCGTGCGCCGCTGTCCGCGGCTCTCTGCGCGTGCAACGCCGCCATCGTCGAGCGGAAGCACTCCTCTTTGCACAGGTATGGCTCCCGGCCGAACTCCACCTGACGCGCGAAGTCCTCGAAGGGGTCCATGCCGGGACCTTCCAGCAGTGGCACCTGCTCCTCCTGCTCTCCGGCACGGCGCAGGACCAATCTGTCCGAGGTATCATACTCTACGCTGCCCTCGCTGCCCCACAGGAAGAAGCGCCACGGTGCATGGTGGCCCGCGGGCACCAGGTACGAGGCGTCCCCGAACATCCTGGCCCCGTCCTCCATCTGCAGGAAGCACTGGGCGCTTTGCTGGAAGAACTCCGGCGCCGGGCTGCCCGGGACGCCGGAGGCGGCGGCGCCCAGAACGCGGGTGAACTCCCTGCCCGTGACCCAGCGGAGCATGTCGATACCGTGGATCATGATGTCATTGATGGTGCCGCCCTGCTTGCCGGCCTCGAAATACCAGCCCGGCCGCGAGCCCCAGGACAGGGGGTGCTGGCCGAAGACCGTGGCCGTCGCCAGGTTGCCGATGGCCCCCTCACGCACCAGCTTCTTGAGCGTCAAAGCCGCCCCGCTGTACCGCATGGTCAGGTCCACATGGACGATGAGGCTCTTCTCGCGGGAGAGCGCGGCGATCTGCCGGAGCTGGCCGATCTCGGTGCACAGCGGCTTGTCGGTGACCACATGCTTGCCCGCCTCCAGCGCCCGCAAGACCAGCGGACCGCGCCTGGCGTAGTAGTCCACGCAGGCCAGAGCGTCGAACTCCACCTCATCCAGAACCTGCTCGAGGCTCTCATGTGTCAGCTCGATCCCCAGGTCGGCGGGGATGCCGCCGCGAGCCTCCGGGTCCTCCTCGACGCAGGCCACGACATCCACGAAGTCCAGCGCCCGGGCCGTGTTGTAGATCGCCCCGGAGTGTCCGTGGCGGAAGCCTACCATGGCCAGTCTCATTGCTCTGCCTCCTGAATCGCGGCTTGTTCCGCAGGCTGCTCATCACCGAAGGCCAGTGCCACCTTCTCGGCGGGGAGCGCGGGAGTGATTGCGCTGACCACGGGCACCAGGATCAGCGACACAAGCATGGCCACGCTGGCGGAGATGGGCGAGTTGGCGCCTCCCCATACGACAAACAGCGTGATGGCCGTGACCAGACCGCCGACGAACCCCACCGCCGCCCCGGCCGCCGTGGTCCGCCGCCACAGGATGCCCCAGACGTACGGCCCGATGAAGGAGCCCGCCAGCGCACCCCAGCTCATGGACATCAAGGTCACGATGGCGTCCACCTTCCTCGAGGCGATCAGCACCGAAAGCCCGATGAACACACCGCACATCACGCGTAGGAAGGTCAGGCCCTTCTTGCTGGTCTTGTCCCGGCGGTCCCGGGCGCCCACCAGGTCCACCGTCACCGCGGCGCTGGAGACCAGAACCAGGGAGGCCAGGGTCGACATCGAGGCCGCCAGAATCACCAGCAGGATGATGACGGAGAACCACGAGGGGGTGTGGTCGTGCAAGAGCTGCGGCATGATGCGGTCGAAGTCCGGTTTGCCGCCGGCCAGCGTCGGCAGCGTCTCGGCGGAAAAGAACATGTGCGATAGCCCGCCGCAATAGTAGGCCCCCAGCGAGACGATGCCCGCGAACACCGTGGCCACCACCGCCCCGGTGGTAATGACCCGCCGGTCCTTGATGGAGTAGAACTTCTGCACCATCTGCGGCAGTCCCAGTGGCCCGAAGCTGGTCATGAACACCAGGGAAGCCAGCATCACCCAACCGGGAAAGAGGGCGTCGGGATTGAACTTGAGGCCCGGTGCGTTGGCGATATCTGCCCCCAGGACGATGGACTCGAAGAGGCCCTGTCCCGAGGCCTCGGCCACCAGGATCACCATCAGCGTGACGCCGAGGATCTGCAAGAAGCCCTGTACCAGGTCGGTGGTGGCCACGGCGAAGTAGCCGCCCATGACCAGGTAGACGCCGGTCAGCACCGCCATCAACGCCATCACTTGACCGTACGGCATGCCGAGGTTGACCTCGAACAGGTACGCCAGGCCCTGGTACACCGAGGCCGAGTAGGGCACCAGGAACACAAACACCACCAGCGCCGACAGGGGCTTGAGCCACGGCAGGCCGTAGCGGGCGTCCAGGAACTCCGGCATCGTGATGGCATCCAGCCGTTCGGTCATCTCGCGGGTGGGACGGGCGAACAGCAGCCACACCCCCAGCACGCCGATGAGCGTGTTGCCCACCGCAATCCACAGCGCGTTCATCCCAAAGCCCCATCCGAGCTTGCCGGCGAAGCCGACAAACAGAACGGCGGAGAAGTAAGTCGTACCGTACGCCATGGCCGTAACCCACGGACCGATGGTGCGACCGCCGATGAAGAAGTCTCCTACATTCTTGGTGCGCCGCATCGAATAGTAGCCGATGAGCAGCATGACGATCATGTAGGCGGCGATCGCGATCAGCTTGCCCGCTGCGTCCATAGTCTTGTGGCTCCCCCAGAACATGATATGGCCGGCGGCTCTCCCCCGCCGGCGCTGATGCAACGGATAGCGAAGCTCCGCCTCAAACCGACGAGCTCGGCGCGGAGGTTCGCCTCGAGTCGGTGCCACGGCCGGTCGGCGCTCCCGCCGGGCAGCACCGCCGCCTCGGGGTGGAGGCTGAGGTTATGCAGGTTCTGGGCGGGCGCCGACTGCCAGTAACCTGCATAAGAGGTCTACCCCGTCGACACCCCGATCTCCTTGGCGGCCCGCTCCAACTCGGGAGTCGTGGCCATCATCGACAGCGCCTGCCGGGCGGTCTTGCGGCCGTTTGCCATGTCGCCGACGAGGCACTGTGCCACACCCAGGGCCAGGAGGGCTTCGGGCTGCGCCTGGCCCGAGGCAACCGCGGTGTGTAGCGGCTCCAGGGCCGTCGCGGCGTTGCCACCGCTCTTGAGGATGACCACTCCCAGGCCCAGACTGGCCAGCCCCGTGCTGTCGCGATAGCTCAATGCGACACGGAAGGACTGCTCGGCCTCCTTCCACTTGCTCTGCTCGGAGTAGATGCGGCCCAGCCAAGTATAGGCCTTGCCGCTGGGCCGTCTCGTCACCGCTTCATTGGCGGTCTTGAGCGCCGCCTCCCAGTTGCCCTCGTTGGCCTGGAAGCCGATGGTGGCTTCCAGGGCCGAGGTTCCCGTGGGATCGGCGTTCGCCGCCTCGCTCAGCAGCGCGTACATCCGGGGCTTGTCGCCCATCATGAAGGTCGTGACACCCAGGAACAGGAGAGCATCGGCCTTGAGTTCAGGAGCCTGCGCCGCCAGCGCCTGCAGCTCATCGCGGCAGGAGGTCAAGATCCGCCGCTGCTGCTGGTCCAGCTCCTCCCAGACACCCTTCTCCAGCCCCCGGACCATCTGCACGGCGAAGAACGGCGTAAGCTTGGCGGCCACGCTGAACTGCCGCAGGCGCGGGTAGTCCGGGGTCAGGTCCGCCGCCTTCTTCAGCAGCTCCCCCATCTCCTCGAAACTACCCAACGACTTGAGGCCGGAGGCCGGATCGGCGCGGAGAATCAGCACCAGAGGTAGCCACTTGGCCACGAACAGGGTCACCAGCGGCTGGGCCTCCTGGGGGGCCAGACGCACGGCCTCCTGGGCCTCGCTCTCGGCCGCGCGCAGGTGCCCCTGCATCAGGTTCACCATCCGCTGGTTGAGCGCCAGGACGGCGTGCTTGGAGTGCAGGTCGGCCGACAACTGGTGGGCCTGCCACAGGCTCGAGTCCAGGATCAGCGCCCGCTCGATATGCGACGCCGCTTCGGCGTCGTCGCCAATGGCCATCAGCGCCTCGGCGTACTGTGCATGGGACATGGCGTCGTCGGACTTTTTCTCCACCAGCTCGGAGAACCCCTGGAGGGCGATGCGATACTCGGCTCCGGCCTCCTCCGTCCGGCCCAGCGAGGTGAGCAGCTTGCCCAGGCGCAGGTGCAGGGAGGGACGGTCATCCTCGGCGAGCTGCGCCCGCGTCGCGGTCACCTCGGCCGCCGGGTCCTTGGCCAGAGGGATCTTCAGCTCGCTGGTGGCGAAGGTGACGTTCAGGTTCATCGTGATCGGCGGCAGACGCAGGGCCTCCACCAGCACTCCCCGGTCGAGGGCCAGCGCCGGGCTCACGCACAGGCACGCAAAAGCCACACAAACGGCGAGCCCCGGCAACGTACCGGGGCCTTGACGAGAGCGGCCAAAGCCCGCCGCGCGGGCACGCTGAGGCCGCGCGCGGTGGTCGGTTCCCGCCGCCGGAGCAGACCACGGAAGAGGGGGCGATTGGCTCCGCCCGGCATCACAGTAGGCGGCCAACTTGGGCTCCTTCCCAGACGGCATGATGGATCGTACGCGGCTCGGCTGCATCTCCGATGATGTGCACGGGCACATCCAAATTCTGCTTAAGCGGAGCCAGCTCCTGTTCGCTGGCCCGCCCCAGAGCGACGATGACGCTGGCGGGCGGGAACGTCTCGCGCTCCGAGCCCTTGACCACGATCGTCACACGCTCGTCGGCCGACACACTCACCACCTCCGCATGGGTAATGGCCTGCACCTGGGCATCGGCCAGGTCCTTGAGCAGGAACTGGCGGACCGACCCGACCATGTCCATCGCCAGCTCCGGCCGGCGCTCGAAGAGCATCACCATGTGCCCGCTGCGCGCCAGTCGCAGCGCCGCCTGGCACCCCAACTCCCCACCGCCCAACACGGCAACGAGGTTGAAGAGCTCCACATCCGGATCCATCAGGTAATCCGCGGCATTCAGCGTCCTGGCCTCGCAGCCCTCGGCCAGAACCTCCTCGGGCTTCAGGTACCGGGCCCCGGTGGCCAGGACCACCGCGTCTGCTCCGGCGCCGACGACCGTCCCCGCCTCACCCGCGGTCTGCCAGCCCACCTCGACACCCGCATCATCCAGCGCGCCCGTCAACCGCGTAATCCACTGCCGGAACACCGTGCCCCGCTCGTAGCAGGCCATGACGTCCAGCCGCCCGCCCAGGGTGGCCCGCTTCTCCCACAGGATCACCTTGTGGCCCCGTCGGGCCGCGACGGCCGCGGCCGTCATCCCCGCAGGCCCTCCCCCGACGATCAGGATGTTCTTGGGCTTTTCCGCCCCCGGACCGTCCGGCCAGTCTGCCCACTCACTCTCATGCCCGGTGCACGGATTGGTGACACATTCCAGCAGGCCTTCGCCGTTACGCCGGCGGTCGCTGCAACCCAGATTGCACTGGATGCACGGGATGATGTCCTCATCCTGACCGCTCTGGGCCTTCTGACACCAGTCCGGGTCGGCCAGCAGAGCGCGCCCCAGAGCCACCGCGTCACAGCGCCCCTTGCTGATGGCCGTCTCCACCGAGGCCGGGGAGCGCAGGTTCCCTACTCCAATGACAGGGATCGTGACGGCATCCTTCACGGCCCGGGCGAGGTCCAGAAGATGGCCTTCGGGCACCGTGTACGGCGCCGAGGCCCAGTGGGCCGTGGCGCCCGTCCCGGCCGAGACGTGGATGGCACAATACCCGCACTGCGCCAGCAGCGGCGCGATCCGCACCATCTCCTCCAAGTTGATGCCCTCAGGCACCAGCTCGTCCGCCGACACCCGGCACCACATGGGGAAATCCGGTCCGCAGCGCCTAGAGATAGCCTGGGCCACCTCGGCGGCAAACCGCGTGCGCCGGGCCGTGTCACCACCATACGCATCGGTGCGCTGGTTGGTCAAGGGGGACAGGAATGCGCAGCCCAGGTAGCCGTGGGCCATGTGCACCTCGACCCCGTCGAATCCCGCCTTCTTGGCGCGGAACGCCGCATCGGCAAAGCCCTGCACGATGCGCTTGATCTCCCGCGGGTGCAGCTCCTTGAGCGTGCGACCCTCGCGTCCCCAGGCCATCGCCGAGGGACCAAGCAGCTCGCCACCGTTGACCGCCGGATCCGCCTGCGGGCCGCCGTGCTGCAACTGCAGGGCGATGCGTCCCTCCGCGTTGTGAACCTCGTCGGTGAGCAGACTGAGTCCGTCAATCATGTCATCGCGGAACACGCCCAGCATCCTGGGACCCGTGAGGCCCTCGGGCTCCACTGCTGTATGTTCGACAATGTTCAGACCCACTTTGCCTCGGGCTCTGGCCACATGGTAGGCCACCAATTGCGGGGTGACGTGATGGGCCTCATCGGCATACCCCGTGCCCATCGGCGCCATCACGATGCGGTTTGGGAGGGCCAGATTGCCGAGCTCCAGCGGAGAGAACGTGTTCGGATAACGCCCCATGCAAGGCTCACCTCATTCAGGGTCTCTGCGAGCAAGACCGGTGCCCGGCGCCACTGCCATCTTCGCCGCCGCCTTCGGCGCCACCTTCGCCGGCTCCAAAGCGACGCGGCCCGGCCACCCAAACACCGGTCGGGTTCCCGGCCTCTCGGCTGCAACCCGCGTGCCGCCCGGCAACCGCCGGAAGGAATCCCTGCCTGGCGCGGCGAAGCTCCGTGTCGGCGGTTCACCCCCGGACACCGGCTGCGTGCCGGCATTGCACACATGGGAGGGCCTATCATGGCGAAGGGCATCAAGGCCGGTGTTATCGGCGCCGGCATCGGCAAGTTCCATATCGAGGGCTATCAGAAGCACCCGAAGGCGCAGGTCGTGGCCCTGGCAGACCTCAACGAGGCGGTCCTGGGGGCGGTCGGCCGCAGCTTCGGCATCCAGACGCTGTACACCGACTACAAGGAGATGCTGGCCGATCCCGAGATCGACTGCGTCAGCGTCTGCGTCCCCAACTCCCTCCACGCCCCGGTGGTCATCGACTGTCTGCAGGCCGGCAAGCACGTCCTGTGCGAAAAGCCGCTGGCGCGCAATGCCAAAGAGGGCGCCAAGATGGTACAGGCCGCCGAGGACGCGGGCAAGAAGTTCATGATTCAGTTCAACAATCGCTACCGCCCCGAGGCCACGCTGCTCAAGGACTACGCCACCGGCGGCGAGCTGGGGGACATCTACTTCGCCCGCTGCGGCTGGATAAGGCGCAATGGGATCCCCGGCTGGGGCGGCTGGTTCACCCAGGAGGAGCTCGCCGGTGGCGGCCCGCTCATCGACCTGGCCGTACACATGCTCGACCTGACCATGTGGCTCATGGGCAACCCGGAGCCGGTGTGCGTCCTGGCCTCCACCTATTCCGTCTTCGGCCCCAAGATGGAGGCGCTCGGCCCCTGGGGGACGCCGAATAAGAAGGGCAAGTTTGACGTGGAGGACATGGCGGTGGCGATGATCAAGTTCGCAGGCGGCCAGACCATCGCCCTCGAGGCCTCCTGGGCCTCCCGCTGCAAGCGTGAGTGGGTCTACTCCACCCTCATGGGCACCGAAGCCGGCGCCAGCCTGGAGCGCGTCTTCGGCTTCGATGGTGTCGACGATAGCTCCATCGACACCCTGCAGCTCTACACCCAGGAGCACGGCGTGCCGGTAAACCGCGACCTGGTGGTCGAGCCCGACCCGGCCATGGGCCGGCACAATGCCGTCATGCACTTCGTCGACTGCCTCGTGGACGACGTGGAGATGATCTCGCCCGCTGCCGACGGGCTGCGAATCATGAAGATACTGGACGCCGCGTACAAGTCCGCCGAGACCGGCAAGGCCGTGAACATCAGGTAGCCCATGGCCTTCCGGAGTCGTAGGTCCGGCATCTCTGACGCTGCTGCGTCGGACCGCGACACGTCCTTAGGCGCATGCGACCACGGCACGGCCGGTTCAGATGGATGGGTGGCACCGCATGGTGCCGGTACAGCTCGTACCCGACGGCCGGGAGAAATCCCGGCCGTTCTCTTTCCCTGGGGCGCAAAGAACGCTAAGATAGAGCCTCCGACGAGCCCGGATTCCACATCGCCAAAAGAGGCAGGCCGATATGCACTCCGTCGACAAGACCGCCCTTTGCCGCGCCATCGAGGCCCGGAGAGAGGACGTCACCAATCTGCTGTGCGACCTGATCCGCATCCCCTCCACCGTGGGCAACGAGGGCCCGGTGGCCGAGCTGCTCCACCGACGTCTGCAGGGCCTGGCCGATGACATACAGTTTGTGCCCGTCACCGATGCGATCCGTCAGGACCCGGACTTCTCTTACCCGGTGCGCGACCTGGCCTACGGGGACCGACCCAACGTGCGGGCGCTCAAGAAAGGCTCCGGCGTCGGGAGGTCCCTGCTGCTCAACACTCACATGGACGTGGTGCCGCCTTCGTCCATGCAACAGCGGCCGTATGATCCGCAGGTGGAGGACGGCATCGTCTTCGGCCGCGGCGCCTGCGACGCCAAGGGCCAACTGGTCACCGCCTGGGCGCTCCTGGCCGTACTCTCCGATCTGGGCCTGAGGCCCGGCGGCGACATCACCGTGCACTACGTGATCGAGGAAGAAGTCGGAGGCAACGGCACCCTGGCCATGGTGCGCCAGGGAGACACCGCCGACGCCGCCATTGTCCTTGAGCCCTCGGACTTCGTCATCCTGCCCCAGATCAGGGGGGCCGTGTGGTTTGAGACCACCGTCTACGGACAGTCCGGCCATAGCGGCAAGCCCGGCGGCACGGTGAGCGCGCTGCTGAAGTCTGTCGAGGCGATCGAGGCCTTCACCGAGTACCACGCCCGATGTCTCGCCGAGTCCCGGGGCAAGTACCCGCTCTTCGACCGGTTCGAGAACCCCGCGCCGCTCACGGTGGGGCAACTCGAGGCCGGCGACTGGCCGGCTCAGGCGCCTCAGAAGGCCGTGCTCAAGGGCGTACTGGGCATCCTGCCCGACCGCACCAAGGAGCAGGTCATGGAGGAGATGAACCAGGCGCTCCGGCAGTCGGGAGATACCTGGCTCGCCGAGCATTTCGAGATGGATTTCACCTATCGCCACGACGCCAGTGTCATCGACCCGGAGCACCCGCTGGTGCAGGCCCTATCCGCCGCCTGCGCCGCCGCCGGCAGGCAGGCCGCTGTCTCGGCAATGACGGCCTCCTGCGATGCCTGGCTGTACAACAACCAGCTCGGCATCCCGACCGCCGTCTTCGGCCCCGGCTCCCTGGGAGTGGCGCACAGCAACCAGGAGCAGATCGCCGTGGACGACATCCTCAAGGCCACCGGGATTCTGGCGGGCTTCGTCGCGGACTGGTGCGGCGTGCAATGAGCGGAGGGGCCAAGGCGGGGGCGGCGCATGCAGCCATCCTCGGCCCGGCCGCACTCCCCTTCTCTTGTCGAGCCGGCATCCGGTGCGGCAGGACAAAGCCGCCGGGCGCCGCGGGTTTCTGATGCGTCACTTGCCGGCTTGCGAAGACGGCGAATGCCGGCACGACCCTTGGCACTGGGACAGGAGGAACCGTATGGATACAAAGACGCTCACCGTATGCTTCGCGGACATCGACCGGTTCCTGGTGGCCACCCGCAACATGGCCCTGCCGGAGCTGGCCACCTTTCTCCAGGGTTTCTACGAGCGGGTGGGGGAGGTCTTGCTGGCCCACAACGGTGACCTGGTCAAGTACGTGGCCGACGCGGCGATGGTCACCTTCGACCAGGGGCGCGAGGAGATTGCCGTCCGTGCCATGCTCGCGCTGCGCCGAAGCTATCGCGAGTACATCACCACCCTCCCGCGCGAGGCGCAGAATACCGACCTGAACGTGGGCATCGCCACCGGTCGGGTGCTGGTGGGCGAGGTCGGCCATCCGCGGATGCTCAGCTATGACGTGGTGGGCGCGCCTGTCGGCCTGGCCGCCACCCTGACCTTCAGCCGGGGTGTGCTGCTGGATCGCGCTACCTACGACGCCGTGGCCGGGCGATTCACCGTGGAAGAAGACACCGTCGCCGGCCACATCCATGCATTTCGAATCATCGAGCGGGCCTGACAGAGCCGGCGCCACCCGGTCCGGGGACGCCGGCAAGGAGGACACACATGCTTGCGCTGGTCAAGACGCAGAAGGGGGAGGGCTTCCTGGAGCTCCGGGACGTTCCGGAGCCACAGATCGCCGAGGACGAGGTGCTCATCGAGGTCAAGGCCGCGGGGATCTGCGGCACCGACATCCATGTCAAACACGACACCTTCCCGTACTGGCCGCCGGTGATTCTGGGCCACGAATTCTCGGGCGAGATCGTGCAGCTCGGGGCCAGGGTCGCCGACTGGTCCGTGGGCGACCGCGTCGTCGGGGAGCCCCACACCCTGCATTGTGGACAGTGCTATCTGTGTCGGCGCGGCCATATCCAGAACTGCCCCCACAAGCGCTCGCCGGGCTGGGGCATCGACGGGGCTTTCACCAGGTACATCAAGTACCCGCCCAAGCTCCTGCACCGCATTCCGGAGAGCATGACCTTTGACCAGGCCGCTCTGGTTGAGCCCACGGCCAATACCGTCACCGACATCATCGAGCGCGGCACCATCGATGTGGGCGACTTCGTGGTGGTGATGGGTCCCGGTCCCATCGGCCTGCTGGCGGCGCAGACGGCCCGGGCCGCCGGTGCGGCCAGGGTCATGATCGTGGGCGCCCCGGCGGACGAAGACCTGCGCCTGGCCACCGCTCGCAAGCTGGGCATCGATCATGTGGTGAACTTCGCCGAGCAAGACCCCGTGAAGCTGTGCCAGGAACTCACCGACGGCCGCGGTGCCGACCTGGTTATCGAGTGCAGCGGCGCGCCCCCCGCCATCGCTCAGAGCGTCGAGCTCGTGCGCAAGTGGGGGAAGATCTGCGCCATCGGCCTGACCGGCAAGCGCCCGGTGCAACTGGACTGGGATGCGGCCATGACCAAGGTCATCACTCTGTACTTCAACATGTCCACCGAATATGCGAGTTGGGACAAGACCATCGGCCTCATCGCCGACGGCAAGATCAATGTGGATCTGATCCTTACCCACAAACTGCCTCTGGCGGACTGGGAGAAGGCCTTCGAGGCCATCGAATCCATGGAGGCCCTCAAAGCGGTTCTGGTGCCGTAGGGACGACCGACGTTTCACCACAGAGACGCAGAGACACGGAGAGCGGCAGAGGACGGCGCCGGCGGCCGTGAGCGGCGAACGACTCGCGAACGGCCGAATGCAGACCGGCGCCACCGGACGACTAACGGGAGGGAATCATGCCCAAAGACAATTACGGCTTTGCCATCGTGGGCTGCGGCCTGATCTCGCAGTTCCACGGCAATGCCATCAAGGCCGCCGATGGCGCTGAGCTGATTTGCGCCGCCGATCTGAACCGGGAACGCCTGGACAAGTTCTGCACCGACTTCTCCTGCGAGCCCGCCGAGAGCTTCGAGGCGATCCTCGCCGACGACCGTGTGGACGTGGTGAATGTCTGCACCCCCAATGCCTATCACGCCATGTTCGCCGTTCCGGCGATGAACGCCAAGAAGCACGTAGTTGTGGAAAAGCCGCCGGAGATGACGTTGGAAAAGTGCGACCAGATGATCGAGGCCCGCGACCGCAATGGGGTCAAACTCGCCATCTCCCTGCAGGTGCGGTTCCGCAAGCCCATCGAGGCCATCAAGCAGGCCATCGAGCAGGGGCGCTTCGGCCGCCTGCTGCAGGCGGACACATACATGAAGTGGTTCCGCAGCACGGACTACTACTTCCAGGATGACTGGCGCAGCAAGCGCGAGGAAGGCGCCGGGGTCACGATTCAGCATGCCTTCCACTACATCGACCTGCTGCACCACCTCATGGGTCCGGTCACGCAAGTTGATGCCCGGATGACCAATCTCGCCCACCCTGAGGTGGCCCTGGAGGACACGCTGAACGCCTTCTTGGAGTACGAAAACGGCGCCCAGGGCGTGGTTCAGGCCAGCACCGCTCTGTGGCCCGGCACGGACATCCGTGTGGAGATCAATGGCGAAGACGGCACGGCGATCATGGCCGGCGAGCGTATCGTGACCTGGGAGTTCCGGGACAAGCGGCCGGGCGACGAGGAGATGGTGCAAATCGGCGACGCCTCGGTGAAGACGGCCGCCGGAGGCGCCGCGGACTTCGCCTACACCGAGCATCTGTACATGATCCGGGACATGCTGCAGGCCATCGAGACCGACCGCAGCCCGCGCATCTCGTGCGAGAGCGCTCGCGGCACCCTGGCCATCGCGCTGGCGATGTACCAGTCCGCCGACAAGGGCGCCCCGGTGAGGCTCGGGTAGCGGTTGCCGGCCGTTGGCCGTCCAGAGGTCCGGCCGAAAACTCACATTACATCCTGGGAGACTCTTCGAGCTGCTCCCTCCGATAGCGGACGCTCTCAGAATGACGCTCCCATGCCAATGTGGACTTTCCGGCCCCGCTTCTGGCGCTGGCCGTCTGCGTCTTGTAGGGCCGGATCGGCGGCCGATGCGAGGCTCTTCTCGCCGCAATCCGGCCCGGCGGTTCTTAAAGAAGGCGCCGTCTGCCGCCGCGTGGCTCCGCACCTGTGCCTCCGGTCCGCCCCGCGGGTCCGGTGCCGACATCCTGCCGCCATCCCCACCCAGGAACACCCCCTATGCCCCGCATACAAGTGCTCAGCGAGGGACTGGCCAATCGCATCGCCGCCGGTGAGGTGGTGGAGCGTCCGGCCAGCGTGGTCAAGGAGCTGGTCGAAAACGCCATCGACGCCGGAGCCCGCCGCATCGAGGTCGAGCTTGTGCAGGGCGGCAGAGAGCTGATCCGCGTCCGCGACGACGGCAGCGGCATGTCCCCGCACGACGCCGGGCTGGCCGTGCAACGCTTTGCCACCAGCAAGATCCGGCAGGCCGAGGACCTCGATGCCATCCTGACAATGGGCTTCCGCGGCGAGGCGCTTCCCAGCATTGCCGCGGTGTCACACTTTCGGCTCCAGACCCGTGAGCCGGACAGTGAGGAGGGCTGTGAGGTCTGCATCCATGGAGGTGGGCCGGCCCAGGTGCGTGCTGTGGGCTGCCCGGCGGGCACGACCGTCGAGGTCAAGAACATCTTCTTCAATACACCGGCCCGACTGAAGTTCCTGGCCACCACAGGCCGCGAGCGGGGACACTGCGCCGACTGGGTCTCGCGCCTGGCGCTCTCACGACCGGACATCTCCTTCAAGCTCACCCACGACGGCCAGGTGGTCTTCAGCGTCCCCGGCACCGGCGACCTGCGCTCGGTGCTGGCGGCCATGTACGGGAGCGCCGCGGCCCGGGACTTCCTGCCCTGCGAGGCCGAGGGCGACGGCATTCGCGTGGAGGGCCTCATCTCCGGCCCCAAGCTCCTGCGGGCGACTCGAGAGCACCAGATGTTCTTCGTCAACCGTCGCTTCGTGCGCAGCCGCCAGATCGGCCACGCGCTGAACGAGGCCTATGGCCTGCTGCTGCCCGCCGGCCGCAACCCCCTGTGCGCCCTGCACCTCACCGTCGAGCCGGAGCGCGTCGACCCCAATGTGCATCCCACCAAGATCGAGGTGCGCTTCCGTCACTCGGGCGCCGTGCACGGGCTGGTGCAACGGGCCGCCGAGGAGACTCTCTCCGCCGCCGGCTACCGCTCGCTGACCCAGTCGCGCCGCCACGTGGACCGCCCCGAAGAGGGTTCCTCGCACCGGTCTGATGCGCCTCTTCCCGCCGGACGGTTCGAGGGTTCCTCGGTGGATGAGATCCAGCGCGCCCGCCGCCTGAGGGTCAACCCCTTCGAAGACCGTGTGGACGAGCGCGATGAGGGTCTGGACGTGTTCGCCGAGCCGGTGGTGCAGCTTCCACAACCAGAGCCCGCCGAGGGAACCCTCCCGGTGGAGTTGCCGCCTGCGGCACCGGAGGTTCTCGGCCAGATCGGCCGCAGGTACATCGTGGCCAGGGTTGAAGACGCCCTGCTCTTGATCGACCAGCACCGGGCCGCCGAGAGGGTTCTGCTCGAGCGGCTCAGCGCCCGGCAGGTGGCCCGCCAGCTTCTCGTCCTGCCTGAGACGCTGCAGCTCACGGCCGGAGAAGCCGCCGCCTGCGTCGAGCATGCCGAGACGCTGAACGCCCTGGGCTACGAGACCGAGGCCTTCGGCGGCAATTCCGTCCTGGTGCGCTCCGTCCCCGTGGCCACGGCAAACTTCTCGCCGGTCGAGGTGCTGCGCGATGTGATCTCCGATCTCGCCACCTGGAACCGGCCCGACACCGCCGAGCGCATCAGGGAGAAGACCCGCGCCACCATCGCCTGCCACGCCGCCACCAAGGCCGGGGCCCGCCTGCGCCCCGACGAGATGCGCAGACTCGTGGCCGACCTGATGCAAAGCGATTCGCCGGGAGTCTGTCCCCACGGCGACCCCATCATCGTCTCCTTTTCTCTGGACAGGCTGGATCGCGAGTTCAGAAGGTAGCTTCCACGCCGCAACACAAAGTCTCGGGGAGAGCGGACGACGCGGGGCGCGACGGCCGGCCGCCCGCAGGGCTCCCCACACTCAGACGCCGCCGCAAGAAGAAGCACCGCTCTGTCCACCACCGCCTCGCCTGGAGACCATAGCCGATGTCCCTGTCCATTCCCCTGCTGGTGATCGGCGGCCCCACGGCCACGGGGAAGACCGCGGCCGCCATCCGTGTGGCCCGGTCCGTCGGGGGCGAGATCGTCTCCGCCGATTCCATGCAGATCTACCGCGATCTGGACATCGGCACCGCCAAGCCCACCGCGGCCGAGCGAGCGGCGGCGCGCTTCCACCTGGTGGACTGCGTGGACATCGATCGGCCGTACACGGTGGCCGACTTCCAGCGCGACGCCGAAGCGGCCATCCGGCAGATCCACGGGCGTGGACTGCTGCCCATCCTTTGCGGCGGGACAGGCCTTTACATTCGAGCCGTGCTGGAGGGCTTCTCTTTCCCCGCGGCCGAACCGGCCACGCAGGCCCGGGTCCGCCGCGAGCTGGAGGAGCAGCTCGCGGCAAGCGGAGCGCCCGCGATGCATGCCCGCCTCTCTCGCGTGGACCCCGTCTCGGCCCGGCGGATCTCCCCCAATGATGC
>CAYRFY010000015.1:15356-24227 GCA_964423635.1 uncultured Armatimonadia bacterium
TGGAGGTGTTTCTTCTCACCGGCGAGCCAATGGACGCCCGGCGTCGCGTTGACGGGGATCGGGGGCGCGGTTATAATGTTCGCCACTTTGTCCTGAACCGCCCGCGTCCGGCGCTGTATGCCGCCATCAACAGCCGCGTAGACCGGATGCTGCAGTCCGGCTGGCTCGACGAGGTCCGCCGGGTGCATGCCGCCGGGCACCATCGCGACCTCCAGGCCCTCCAGGCCATCGGTTACCGACACCTGCTGCAGTGGCTCGACGCCCGGGACCGCTGGCCGCGCGCGACATCGGAAGCTCCATCGTCCACCTCGGCCATCCACGACGCCGAACTGATCGAGGCGATCAAGCGCGACACACGACGCTTCGCCAAGCGCCAACTCACGTGGTTCCGGCGCGAGACCGGCGCACAGTGGCTCCAGTGGGCCGACGAGCAGGACTACAACGCGGCGGTCCGCCAGGTGCTCAGAAGCGCACAGGCCCTGCATGCACGGCACGGCGGCCCCGCTGCCGCCGGCCTATTCGGAACGGAGGAAGACCAGTGAGCGGCAAGGAGTCCGTTCAAGACGCATACCTCAAGGACATCAGCGCCAGAGAGGTCACCATCCGCATCAGCCTCGTGAGCGGCAAGGAAGTCCGGGGGCGCGTGAAGGCCTTCGACGCCTTCACCGTGCTGATCACCACCAAGGGTCTGGATATCCTGGTGTACAAGAGCGCCATTGCCGCCATCGGCCCGGCCGGTCCGGGCGAGTAGACCCAGTATCGGAGGTACCCGCTGATGCGGTTCACCAAGCTGCACGGGCTGGGCAACGACTACATCTACATCAACGCTATCGAGCAGGACCTCAGCGAGTTCGACCTACCCTCGCTATCCCAGGTGCTCTCGGACAGGAACTTCGGCGTCGGTGGCGATGGCATCATCCTCGTCTTGCCCTCGGACAAGGCCGATTTCCGCATGCAGGTGTTCAACTCCGACGGTTCCGAAGCGGAGATGTGCGGCAATGGGATGAGGGCCTTTGCCAAGTACGTGTACGACCACGGCCTGACCTCCAAGACGGAGTTGGAGGTGGAGACCGGGGCGGGTATCATCCGGCCCGCACTGACGGTGGAGGATGGCAAAGTTGTCCTCATCCGCGTGGACATGGGACAGCCGCGCTTGGCCCGGGGCGTCATCCCGGTGGCCGGCGAGCCTGCGGACGAACCGGTGATCTCCGAGCCCCTCAACGTCGAGGGCCATGAGCTGAAGATCACCTGCGTCTCCATGGGCAACCCGCACTGCGTGGTGTTCGTCGACGATGTGGACAACTTCCCTGTGAAGCTCCTCGGCCCCGCCATCGAGACCCATCCCCTGTTCCCCCGGAAGACGAACGTCGAGTTCGCCACCGTGGAGGACCGCTCTCACATCGAGATGCGCGTCTGGGAGCGCGGAGCCGGCATCACGTTGGCCTGCGGCACAGGGGCCTGCGCCACCGCCGTGGCCGGGGTGCTCAACGGCCTGACCGACCGCAGCGTGCGCGTATCTCTGCTGGGCGGAGACCTTCAGATCGACTGGGCCGACGATGACCGCATCTTCAAGACCGGCCCCGCGGCCGAGGCCTTCTCCGGCGAGGTCAACCCGGAGTTGCTGGCCGAAGCCAGGGAATAGGTGTAACGGCCAGAGGATGGCCGGCGCCCGCGTTGGACGGATGCGGGCAACGCCCGCCGGGCCCGGAGAAAGCAGGCTCCACCCACGCGCGGAGACATCGCCGTGGGCCGCCATCCGATCAGACCGAAAGACCCCGCCACCATGGACCTCCGGGCCTCAGGGCCCAACGCATACGGTGCGACGCATGACCGCAACACCGCTGTCGTCTGGGAGGCTTAGCTGCCACGGGTGCGCCTTGCACCCGTGCACAAAGACCTAGCCCGCGCAGGCCACACGTCGGCCCTGCGCCTCCCCGCGTTGCCGGCCCCTGCCCCACCGCACAACTCTCATGCTTCCCAAGGAGGGCATCGGATGGAGCTTGCCCAGCGCCTCCAGCGCATACCGCCATACCCGTTCCGTGAGATCGCCGCTTTGAAGTCCAAGATGATGGCCGAGGGCAAAGAGCCCATCGACTTCGGCATCGGCGACCCCGACATGCCGACTCCCGGCTTCGTCATCGAGGCCCTGGCTCAGGCTGCCCTGGACCCCGAGACCCATCCGTATGACGAAAGCGGCTATGGGATTCCCCAGTACAAGCAGGCCATTGCCCGCTTCGCCGCGAAGCGGTTCGGGATCGACGTCTCCCCCGACAGTGAAATCCAGAGCTGCCTGGGCTCCAAGGAAGCTCTGGTCCACATCATCTGGGCCTATATCGACCCCGGTGATGTGGTGCTGGTGCCAGATCCGGCGTACTCGGTGTACAAGGTCCAGACCACTTGGTGCGGCGGGGCCCCCTTCCCCATGCCCCTGCGCGCCGAGAACGGCTTTCTGCCCGACCTCGACGCCATTCCCCGCTCGGTGGCCCGGGCCGCCAAGCTTCTATTTCTCAACTATCCCAACAACCCCACAGGCGCCGTGGCGCCCATGGAGTTCTACGAGAAGGCCGTGGCCTTTGCCAGGGAATACGACCTGCTCATCGTCAATGACTGCGCCTATTCCGAGGTGGCCTACGACGACTACCAGCCCCTGAGCATCCTGCAGGTGGAGGGCGCCAAAGATGTGGCCATCGAGATGCACTCGCTGTCGAAGACGTTCAACATGACCGGCTGGCGCGTGGGCTGGGCCATGGGTGGGGAGCAGTACGTCACGGCGCTGTCGAAGTGCAAGAGCAATGTGGACAGCGGCACCTTTATGGCCATCCAGCACGCGGCCATCGCCGCTCTCGACCGTTTCGAGGAGTGGGTACCCGGCCTGCGCGCGGAGTACCAGGCCCGCCGCGACGCTCTCGTCGACGGCCTCAACAGCCTGGGCTGGGAGCTTGAGAAGCCGAAAGCGGCCTTCTACTGCTGGGTCCCGGTGCCCCCCGGCTATACCAGCGAGAGCTTCGCCACCGCCCTGCTCCGCGACTGCCAGGTCCTGGCGATCCCCGGAGCCGTCTACGGCGAGTTCGGCGAGGGCTTTGTGCGCATGTCCCTGACCATCAAGGGAGACGACAAGATCGCCCAGATAAACAGGGCCATCGCCGCCATGAAAGCCAACCTCAAGCTGAACTGGTAGTGGCACGATAGAGACAGAACAGCTCAGGCCCGGAGTTCCCGGTCAGGGAGCCTCGGGCCTGTTTCATCTCTGGCCCGGCCCCATGCGGGCCCGGACAACGCCCGCCCTCCCCTATTCCCCCAGCCCCTCATGGGCCCTGTTCACGATCATCTCGATGCGCGGGGCGAAGATAGCGTTACGGTCGCCATGTTCCGCGGCCCAGCCAGTCAGGGCCTCGCCGGCGTCCCGGGCGCGCCGCGACAGAACCGCACGCTTATCTCCCGAGGCCCCGCTGGCCTCCCGCAGCGCCCTTTGCCACTCCCCCATTCGCATCAACAGGCCAACGCCGATCTGCATGCGCTCCACCGCCTCGGAGTAGCGCTTGTCCGCCGCGGCCGCCAGAGCTCTCGCCCGGCCCAGGTGCTCCAGCGCCGGCAAGAGCAGGTCTCTGCTGGCCCGAGTGGTGTAGGTCAGATCGTAGTGGTGCACACAGGGCCCCGGCTCGATGAAGCGCGCGATGAACGCCCGTCGGAAACCGAGCATCTCCCGGGCCGCCGGCCCATAGACATGCTCGTAGTGCTCCTCCACCCGGGCCTCGACGTCCAACTCCGGGTTCCACGAAAGCTCCCCGATCGTGTGCGCATTGATCCCGTACAGGCCCCATTCCTCGGGCACGAACTCCATCACGTACCCGTCACAGCCGTGCTCGGCAAGCCAGCGGAAGTTGGGCCCCAGCATGGTCGTGATGTCGTAGGGCATGGAGCACATGTCGATGAGCATCAGGTAGCAAAACAGGTACATCCCGCCGGGGCATCGCGCCGCCCACCGGTCCATCAGGTCGGCGTACATCGCGTTGGGGCGGGTGCAGTGCTCCGGCGCATTCAGCGGGTGCTTGAAACACCTTTGGAAGGGCGCGTAGCAGAGGGCCACATTGGGCGCCAGGTCGATGCTCGGCGGGTCGATGTAGTTCACGTAGGCCAGGGCACTGAGCCGCCGGTCCGGATGCTCGGCGGCCACCAGCTCGGCCACGCGGTTGACGAACGCCACATACGTATCGGTGCGTCGCGAGTGCTCCGTGTAGACCACCGAAGGCCCTTGCTCCTCCAGCGCCACACATTGCGGGCAAGTGCACCAGCCGTAGCCGTCGTTGGGCCACAGGCCGACCATGTCGATCTCCGGGTTCTCGGCCAGGAAGGCGTTGATCCTGCGGGCCATCGTCTCGGCGACCCCGGGGCTGGATGTACACACTTGCCCGTTGGTCACCCGCTCACCGTCAATCTCGGCGAACCACTCCGGGTGCTCCGCGAAGAACTCGCCCGGTGGTAGCCAGTACTTGAAGCTGTGGTGCCCCATCTCCACAGACATGCCCCGTAGCTCCAAATGGGGCTTGAGTACCTCGCGATACGCCTCGAAGGCCCCCTCGACGTTGGCGAAGACCATGAAGCGGTTGAAGCGGTTCTTGCACATCCAGTCCACCATCTGCACCGTGCGCCCGTCGATGTCGGGGAAGTTGGTGAAGGCCCGGTGGGTCATGGCCGGGATGCACCGGTCTTCGCCCGTCGCCACGGTGAGGTTCACCCTCCGCGGCACGACCTCTCCCCCCTCGAAGTCCGAGAGCCACCGGCAGCCGCACTTGCGCTCCAGGAACCAGTAGACGCCGTGCAGCAGCCCAAGATCGCTCTGGCCCGTGAACCTCACTCCCGTCTCTTGCACCGCGACCGCGAAAGCACCGGGAGTCTCGCTCCAGCCGGGATCGACGCACAGCTTCAGCGTCCCGGAAGAGTCATCGGCAATGGGAAAGCGCCGACCGGTGATGACGGCCAGATAGTAGGCCAACTGCTCGGCGGCGAACTGCGCCGCCCGGGTGGCTTCCGCCGCGAGCGCGATTGTGTGTCCGGAAATGCCCAGACTGAGCGAAGTGGTGCCCATGGTGCGATCCTCGCTGTGTCTCTTGCGCCAAGATGTCGGCGAGAGGTGATGCTTGGAGGTCTGGATACCTCCTTGGAGGAAACTGCTGTTCCCCGCCGACGGTGTCGTGCCCTTTGTGCTTGCGCCGGCCGGCGCGGACTGCCTCGGGAGGTGACAGGGCATGCGACAATGTGCCATAGCGCTGGGGCTCTGCCTGTGCGTGGCCTGCTGGGCGCAGCAGGCGGTCGTTACCAACGGAGGGTTCGAGGAGCTGGACGCCAACGGACTGCCGGTGGACTGGCAGCCCCTGGGCGATGTGAGCGTGGTGGATCAGGCCCATTCCGGGCGCCGCGCCGTCCTGCTCCAGCGCGACGGGCCGGAGGGCGAGTGCGGCCTCAACCGCGGGTGGGAGTTTGACAGCGGACAGCAGGGGGCCATGCTCTCGCAGCTCAAGGGCGGAGTGACCTTCTGGTACCGGGCGGACGCCGCCTCCGGCCCCGGAAGCCTGCGCTTCTACGTCATCCCCATGAGCGCGCGACCCGTGGAGGATACCGGCGAGCCCCGAGCCCTCTTCGAGGTGCCCAGCGAGCACGTGGGAGACGGTGAATGGCACCAGGGGGTCTTGAAGTACGACTTCACGGCGACGCCTGAGGTCAAGTGGGTCCAGGTCTCGCCGCGCATCAGCGGCGAGGGCGCCCGCCTGCTACTGGACGACATCCGCTGGGTGGAGCGCGTCGGCCCTATCCTGTCTCTGAGCCGCCTGAAGCTCGAGGAGATAGAGGGCCGCGAGGGCCGCGAAGGCGTGCTATCGGCGGCCTGCGAGAATGCGGGCGATGAGGTGGCGTCGTCCGCCACGGTCACTGTTCGGTTGCCCGATGGTCTGACAGCACGCGACGGCGCCGTCCGAGAGCTGGGTGCGCTGGCGCCCGATCGGCCGACGCGACTATCCTGGCACATCTCGGGCGAGCGGGTAGGCACGGGGCGGATCGACCTCCTGGGCGCCTGCCAGGCCCGGGAAGTCTCGGCCTCCCTGGACTACGCCCCGGAGCTGGAGGTCATCGGCCTGTTCGCCGAGCCCTTCATCGCCGCCGCGGACAAGCCCACGAAGCTCTCACTGTCGGTGCGCAACACCGGGCACGGCACCCTCAAGGACATCCTCGGCAGCATCCGCTCCCGGGAGCTGGCGACGGTGGATGCTCCGGGGACCCGGTCCGAGCTGGCCGCCCTGTACCCACAGACCACCGAGTCGCTGCTCTGGTGGCTAAGGGGCGGCGAGCAGACGCAACAGGCCAGGGTGCGGGCCTGGGCCAACGCTTCCGACGGCCAGAGCGTTGACGCCGAATCCGTGCTGGTCGTGGGACCGTCGGTCCCCACAGTGACCGAACCACCGCTCCAGTCAACCGGAGGGGCGGAGCTCATCGGCAACGACCTGGTGCGTCTCATTCTCCCCCGGGCCGCTTTCGGCTACGGAATCGGGGTCTTCCAGCGGCGTGTGGGTGCTCAGTGGGTGACGGTGGCGGCCACGCCCCGACTGAGCAGGCTGGTGGTGCGCGGCCCCGACGGCCTGCCCGATGAGCACCTGGTCTACGCCTCCGAGGCCCGCAGTGTGGATAGCCCCGCCGCCATCGCCCCCCAGATGCTTGCCCGCACCCTGGAACTTACCGCACAGGTGACCGACGCCAACGGCACCCACTGGCGGATCGTGGAGACGATTACGCTGGGGCCCAATGACGGACGGTTCCGCATCATCTTACAGGCCACCGCCGACCAGGACGCGGACCTGCTGGCCCTGGACGGCCCCACGATCTACGCCGCCGAGGGCTCGCCGGAGGGAACCCGACGTCTGGACGCCATCTTCCCCGGCCTCGAGTGGCTCGTGGAGGGAGAGGACTCGTCCAACTCCCTGGATATCTCCCGGGAGCATCCGGACTACATCCGCTACGTGCCCCACCCCCACATGGTGACCATTCCGGTGATGTCCGCGCGCATCGCCACTCCGGGCGCCGAGCCTACCGTCGTGGCCTTGAGCTGGGACAACCTGGCGGGGTATAGCGGCGAGCACAACCGGCCCAGTGCGGCTTTCGCCTCCCCCGATCGGTTCAACGGCCGCCGGGCGACTTTGATGGGCATCTTCGCTCCCTCCATGCCGCAGTACATCGATCCCAACGAGACCGTGGCCCACACGCCGCTGCGCGTGTCCGCCGGGGAGCCGGTGACTCTCGCGGCCGGCGTGGGCCTGCTTCCGGCCGGCGAGCAGACGGCGCTTCTGGGTCTCGAGTGGTACTTTGGCAGGGGGACCGTCCCTCCCACCAACCCACTACCCCACGGACAGACCCTCACCGATGAACTGGACTTCTCCATGGCGGCGTACCTCGACAGCCTGTGGATCCCGGACAAGGAGCTGTGGTGGCCGTACCAAAACGGCCCGGCCATCTGGCACAAGCCCCGGTGCGATCCCAACTACCTGTACGACATGCGCATCTGTCTGGAAGCCACTCGCGACGACGAGCTTCGCACCCGGGTCAGGGAGCGTTACGATCGGGTGGTGCGGCAAAGCCGCGTGAAGCCGCGGGGCGAGGACATGGGCTTCCATTTCGCCGGGCCGTTCGATGCGCTCATGGCCGCCGCGGCCCGCAGCGGAGAGCTCATCGCCGCCCAGGGCCAGGACGGCTCGTGGCGCTTTAACGCCCGTCTGGAGACCGAGGGCGTGTTCCGGGGCATGGACTACTCCGAACTGGGCCGGGACGGGGCCGCCGAGGTGGGGACCTGTGCCCGCAATGCCTGGGAGATTCTGCGTTTCTGTCGCATGACCGGCGACCAACGGGCCAGGGAGGCGGGCCTGAAGGCCCTGGAGTTCATGGACCGCTTCGAGGTCCCGCGGGCGGCTCAGGTCTGGGAGGTCCCGGTGCACACACCGGACATATTGGCTTCGGCCGACGCCTGCGAGGCCTACCTCGAAGGCTATCAGATCACCGGTGATCGCCGCTATCTGGACCGCGCGGTGTACTGGGCCTGGACGGGATTGCCCTTCGTCTACACCTGGGATGCGGAGGGCTTCGAGTTCCTCAAGTATGCCTCCATTCCCGTGTTTGGGGCCACCTTGCACACCGGAAGCTGGTTCGGCAGGCCGGTGCAGTGGAATGGGCTGCGCTACGCCTACGCACTGTTCGAGTTGGCCAAGTACGACGATTCCCTGGACTGGCGCACCGTGGCCGAGGGCATAACGGTCAGTGCCATGTACCAGCAGGCCACGGAGGGCGAGGACAAGGCGCTGTGGCCCGACAGCATCAGCGCGATAGACAAGGTCAAGTCGGGATGGGTCTTCGCCCCCGTCCAGATCCTCAAGAACGTGTACGCCATGATGGGGATGCAACCCACCCCGGTAACGGTCGGCGCCGAGGCGGACGGTGAGCGGGCCTATATCAATGCGGCCGGGCGCATCGCCGACGCCACGTGGCAGGAGGGCACGCTGAGCTTCGCCGTGACGTACATGCCCCCTCAGACGGGATACGTGGCGGTGATCGGCGTCACTGGGCCCGCCGAGATCGTCGTGGACGGGGAGCCTGCGCCGGCGGTGGCGTCGCCCTCGGCCGCCGAGCCCCCCTGCTACAGGTACATTCCGGATGTCCGGCTGCTTGAATTGCGCCTGGCCGACTCGGGACGCCACGAGGTAACCGTCCGCGGCGTCTCGGCGGTGCGCGCCGCCATCGCCCCGGTCGTGGCCGAGAGCATCGACTTCGAGTTCGAAAGCAGCGCGGAGGGCTGGCACCCGGCCCACGACCTGGGGCCCGTGCGCGTGGCCGACG
>CAYRFY010000015.1:24237-28018 GCA_964423635.1 uncultured Armatimonadia bacterium
ACAGGCGGCGACCCCTATCTGGTGCGGGGTGCATGCAAGTTCGCCGCTGAGACGGTAAGCCGGGTGAGGGTGCGCATGGCGCTGTCACCGGGGATGGGTCAGGGCGCTCAGCTCTTCTGGACAACCACACAGGACCGGGAGGCCACCGAGGCCAAGTCGATGCAGTTCCCGGTAGTCGCCGACGGTCAGTTCCACGAGTACGTCATCGAGCTTGGTGCTCACCCCTACTGGCGAGACATCGTGACCATGCTGCGCCTCGACCCTACGGGCGGAATGCCCATCGGTGAGGTGAGGATCGACTACATCCGGGGCGAGTAAGGGTCCAGGAACCGAAGAGACGGCCGCCAACCCACAATTGCCCCACGGGCGCCGAACTCTCCCGCCCCCCCGGTGTCGAATAGATGGAGTGCCGTACCCAATACGGAGGGCCTGTCGGTTGCCCGGCACGGCAAAGGAGATGCTGGACGTGATTGGTTCCCGCAGGGCAGACATCGACGAGGTGCAGCCGTCCGAGGCCGTGGGCCGCAGGGACTTCATCCGCCGCACACTGCTTTGTGCCCTGGGCCTGCCGGCGGCTTCCGCTCTACTCGCTGGCTGCGATTCGGGCAATACCGCGAACGGCCTCCTGGCCGCCTTCGCGGCCGTCGTCGCCCAGCAGCAGAGCACCGTCAACACGATCAGCAACGCCGCGGTCTCGACCACGGCCCCGAGCCAGGCACAGATCGGTACCTGGCTGGCCCAGTGCAATCAGTCCGGCGCCACGGTGCAGACGGCCGCGAGGGCGGCGTCCCAGGGCGAGTTGCGGGCCGCCGTACCCGACGCCATGCGCAATGTACTGGACAACCTCGACGAGATCGGCGCGCCGCTGGACCCGAGCGGCGCCGCCCCGCAGTACACACAGGCACAGTTGCTGGCGGCGGTGGGGCGTGCCAACGTCCTGCTGCAGAGCCATGCTCAGGCGGACAGGCGCGCCCTGTGGGCGCTCTGCGTCGGGCTGTGCATCGTGCAGTCCACGGCGACGGACGCGACCATTCTGGCAATGGCTCAGAGCGCTCGAGACATGGATACCCAGGACACCGGTGGAGCGGTCTACGATCTGGTCTTCGCCGGCGTGACGGCGGCCGGCGTCGGTCACGGACCCGCTACATTCGAGCCCATGCTGGCATCCTTGCTCGTCCTGTCCGTACTGCTGCTACTGGTCATCGCCTGCCAGGCATCCCGCTCTCCCTACCTGTTCTTCGACAACATGCTGGGGCTGGTCATCCTCTTCGCGCTGATGTTCTACATGGTGGGGTACGGCGTGTAGGGCTCCGGCCCCCACAGCCGGGCACACACTCAGCGAGGGCACACGCACGTGCGTGTGCCCTCGCCACCCTCGGCCGCCGCGGCTCCCTATTCCCCGCTATCTTCCGGCGCAAGATAGAACTCGGCCGGCAGCGGCTCTTGAACCTCCCAGATCCTCTCGAAGCGTACCGCCTCCGGCAGCCCTGCGTTGAACCGCGCGAAGCTCTCGCGCGCCGGAGCGTCGGGGTCCAAATCATCCTCCATGTGCTGGGCCGGTGTCTTGCCACTCCCGTAGTCCTCATCCAACAATACGTCGCCTCCCTCGAGGGCGGTCTCCACTACGTCCCTCAGCATATCGCCCTCCAACCTGTCGTGGACCACCAGCAATCGGTAGCGCTCTTCCTCCGAGAGCTGCCTGTGCTCAAGAAGCTTCTCCGTGAGCAGCACGGTCACTCCCTCCGCCGCCTGCGCGCGCGCCTGCGCCTGCGCCTGAGCGACCATCCCCGAGTCGTAGTCACCCACGTCGTCGGCGGCGACCCGACGAATCTCCTCCTCCGACGCCCCTCCGCGCAGGTTGCGCCAGTCCATCTCGCGCGCGTAGGCCCTGGTGAACACTTCCACGAAGGTGTCTGCGGACACCGGCTGCCGCCGCTTGTCCTCGGTGGCCTGTAGGGCTTTCTGGAATAATGCGGCGGCGTCCGCCTGGCTGTCGATGATCATGGTAGACCATGGGGGAGAGACCATCTGCCCACCGGTGGGGGGATTGCCCACCGTCAGGGCTGTGTCGTCCTCATAGCGAATGACAATATCGGTCCAGACGCCGGCGGCGGCGTGGTCGTACACTACAGCCCAGACCGACTCGCCCTGATGGGCGAAAGCCCGCAGGTACAGGCCCGGTATCTCGTTGACGCTGAACTGCCCGGCGTCTGTGAAGCCTGCGGCCAGAAGCTGCTGTGCAGGGCCGTCAACATCAGCAGCGTGTTCCCACTCCGGCTCCGGCTCCGGACAAAGAGTGATCCGCACCGGAGTGGCGGCGCTACTTTGGGCCGCGGCGAGCTTCTCGGCGATGCGCGTCCCGATCGAGCCCGCGAGCCGCGCGGCCGCCACTCGCATCAGGACCTTCAGCAGCACCACGACGACGATCAGCACAACCAGGACAATGGCCAGTGTCTTCATTGCTCTGCTCCCGCCTTCGATATTCGCGCAACTGAACCGCTGACGGGCCATGGCTTCCGCGCCGACGCCCCCTCAACCTTCGCACCATGCGCCGCAACGGCCGACGCTTCCCGTCGGTGTTCGTGGACTGCGGTCGTGCAAAGGCTGCGGGCCGGAAGTCCCTTCCGGAGCAAGAGCGTGCAGGACATGTTGGCGGGACGAAGGGAAGCTGCGCGCGCGACCGGGGATGCGGTTACTGAGGAGGGCCGACGAGGCAGTCCGGTCAGGGGAGGCAGGAGAAATGAAGACCCGCCGCACCGATCACGCGGCCACGGCCGGAAGGCCGGCTGGGACGCGCGAGGGTGCGGCGGGTCTCAAAGCAAGACCGCGACGGGGCTAGCCTTCGGGCGTATTGCTCTCGTCCAGGCGGCCGTAACCCCAGTCGGCGAAGACATTCTGGGCCTCCGGGGCCAAAAGCGCCTGGATGAACTTGTGGGCCGTCTCCTTGTTGCTCGCATCGGCCATCACCACGGCCACGCCGTACATCCCGCCGTAGGCCTCCTTGGGCACCGTCATCACCACATCGGCCTTGCCCTCGATGGAGCGCTCCGGGTCGTCGGTCTCCCACTTCTTCGTGGAGCAGCAGGCATAGATGAAAGCGGCGTCCGCCTTCTTCTCGATCACAAGGGCCTTGGCCTTGAGCGGCTGGTCGGGGCGGATCACCTTCCCCGCCGACACCAGCTTGTTCCACACATCCACCGATTCCAGCGCCTTCTGGCCGTAGAAGCCGATGGACAGCTCGGGCTGGCAGACGGCCACCGTCTTGATCTCATCCTTCCCCAGGTCCTCCAGCGTCTCGATCTGCAGCGGATTGCCGAGCTGCACGGCCAACTGCATGTACTGGACGATGAAAGGTACCGGCTCGCCGTCCACGATGCCGGCCTCCAGGAGACGATCGATCTCCTTATCACCGATGCTGATGAACACATCCAGATGAGCCTTGCCGTCCAGCAGCTCCTTCACCATGGGGCCGATGTTCTTAACCTGGTCCTTGAACTCCAGACCCGGGTTGGCGGTTTTCACCTTGTCCCGAACTTCCTTATAGGCCATGGCTATTCCGCAGGGGATGCCGACGGCCAGTTCGCCGGTCAGGCCCGTCGGGATCTCTGTGGGAGCCTCGGTTGCGTCGACGGCAGCAGGAGTCGCCGGCTCCCCCGGCGGCGGAACGCTCACGTCGGCGGCGCCCTCCGGAGGCACCGACTGCTCCGGGGCATTGGAGGTCGGGCAACCGGCGAGCAGACCCATCGACAACAGCAGAACGACGGCCAGGCAGGCTCTGGGG
>CAYRFY010000016.1:0-10405 GCA_964423635.1 uncultured Armatimonadia bacterium
GCGTCGCGCGCCGCCCGGCGGGGCAACACGGCGTGTGATGAATAATCCGGGCTAGAAGCGCGGCCGAAAAGCCCGCCTTCGCCAACAGTGTCATTCTGAGAGCGTCCGCTCCCGAAGGGAGCGGCTCGAAGAATCCCCTGGCATTCAACGGGATTCTTCGCCCAAGCGTCGCAAGCTCGAGCTTGCGACGCCGACGCTCCAGAATGACAAAAATCGGGCCGGCCGGACTTTTCGGCCGGACCTCTAGGAGCGTGGCCGGAAACCCATTGCGGCGGGTCTTCAGATGGGTTTCCGGCCGCGCCTTCAGAATCCTTGTGGGCCACACGGGCCTTCTCGGGACTGCGCACGCCAGGTGCAAATACGGCCCAGACGGGCGCCGATGTTCCCGGAATCCTGCGGGCCCGCGTGCCGCAAGATCGGCTGAGTAGGCCGGTATGGGCCCGCGATGGGTGGACGCGCCGCGTACCCGCAGCAAGAACAACACCGCACGCCATCTGATGAGCTCAGTAGACGTTGCCCGCATCCACGCCCGCAGGGTGGAGAAGTGCGCCTGGCGCTTTCCCATCGCAACCTCGGCCAATCCGGCGCATTCCTTCAGCCAGGAAACACGCCAAAGCGAAAGGTGGGCGGAGCGTGATCTTCTCAGCACACGCACCAGTTCGCATTGACTTCGCGGGGGCCTGGACGGACGTGTCGTATTTCGCCGATGCGTTTGGAGGCGCCACACTGAACGCGGCGATCAAGCTCTATGTGAAGGGCGAACTGAGCACCAGCGCGGATGATGCGGAAAGACTTGGCGACCGACATGGGGAATCGGCAGACGCCGGTGAAAACAGCCTGATAAACACGCGTAGTGCTTTGCAGGTGAGCTATGGCAGCTCCATCCCCGCCGGTAGCGGCCTTGGGACATCGGCGACTCTGAACGTGGTGTGGCTCGCCCTCGTACGGCAACAGGAGGTTAGCTGCATCAGTGATAAGATGCGGATTGCCGAACTGGCCTACGACATCGAAAGGACCCTGGGGATTATCGGCGGGAAGCAGGACCAGTACGCCTCGGCCGTGGGCGGTATTAACCTCTTCACCTTTGGGAGTGATGGCGTACAGCGACGCGCTATTGCGCTCTCGCCGGAGCGGCAAGCCGAACTGGAGGCATTGCTGGTACTTTGCTATACCGGCAAGGCAAGGCTATCATCCAATATTCACAGAAACGTCTGGGATAACTTCCGCAGTGGGAATGAACATACTATAAGGGCACTGTTCAATCTGCGGGATTCCGCCTACATGGCCGAGACCGCATTGAAGAACTGGGACCTAGATGATTTTGCTTCTATTATCAACTCTCAGCGCTCATACATGAGGCTTCTGGATACATCTACCACCAATAAGGAGCTCGAGGAGATCTTTGAACTGACGGCCCCAGACATCATGGGGGGAAAGCCCTGTGGGGCCGGAGGCGGTGGGTGCCTCTTCCTCATTGCCAGGAACGACAAGGCGAAGCAGCGCATCAAGGACCGCCTGCAAGCTAAAGGACTTGAGGGCCTAGATGTGGCTTTTGACTTCGAGGGACTGGTTCTGAATAGGCAGTAGAACTCCCTTGATGGCAACGGGACGGGACTTCGGGGGTACGCCCGATGCCGCTCGAATTGTGTGGGGGGATCACTGTCTTGCTTATGGGGACGTACCAGACTCGGACTCGGACTCGGACTCGGATGCGGTGCCGGCCAGGGCTTCATCCACACCGCGTTTGACCGCTATCAACCACTCCACCGCCAACTGCTTGGCAGGCTCGATACCGGCTGCTTTCGCATCGGCTTTTGTCACGGCGATGATGGGTTCCCCTTTGGCGGCGATAGAGATCACCCCATTGAGATCCACGACACTCAACTGACTGGTATGGATGGGCTGCCTGGCCCAGTCGTCGATAGCTTCTTGGGTTGCCTTGGCACGATCCAGGGGTGTCTTCTCGTCGGCGCCGGCCGTGATCTTCAGCACCGGTGTATCGTTGATCTCCACAATGGCAGCATCGCCTTCCTGGCGCACCGCGGTGCGCAGGTCAACCTGTTTGGGAGCCAACGCAGCCCGGGCTTGCTCTTCGGTCAGCACTTCCGCAGTGCCCTGAGCAATCGCGGCGAAGGCATCCTGAAGGTCCTCGTGGGTCCAACTGAATCCGGCCGGCATCGAGAACACCACCACGCGGGACTGTCCCTCAGTGCCGGGGTATCTGAGCACAGGGCTACCGTCAAACAGCAGCGTCATGCACTCCAACCCGTCTTGACGCCAGCGATCGGCCCCCTCGGTAGACCCGAAATCTATGAGCTCCAGCTCCACCTTGGCGGCATGGTCCGCGACCAGCTCTTCCAGTAGAGCAACCGTCTCAGCCTGACACCCCGAAGTCACGTTGATGTACGCAGTGATCTTCATCTTCTCCGGCTGCGCCTGCGAGGGCGCAAGGTTCGCCGCCGCTTCGCTCGGAGGGACGGCCGGGGCCTCAACGGGCGTGGGGCGAGGGCAACCGGCAATGAGCGGTAGCACAACGAGCATTGCCGCTATCTTGGCTGGATTCATGCGGTGCTCCCTTCGGTTCGTGGCCGTCTATAATGAGCGTATCCCTGCTCCGACACTTGAGGCAGGGGGTGCATCGCTGTCTCGGATAGGTGGTCTTACTCCGATGCCGCGCCCATCAGGGTGCCATCCGAGAGCTTGATGACCCGTTCGGTGACATCAATAGTGCCGGCGTCGTGACTGGCCACGATCACTGTGCGCCCTTCGTTGTGTAGGCGGAGGAGAATCTCCATAATGCGGCTTGAATTGTCGGCATCCAGTTCGCCGGTGGGCTCGTCGGCGAGGATCAACTGAGGATCATTGACGATGGCGCGGGCTACGGCCGCCCGCTGTTGCTCTCCGCCCGATAGCTCGCCGGGAAGATGAGAGGCCCGGTGAGCGATATTGGCCTCATCCAGCGCCTTCTCAACACGCACGGTCTTCTGCTCCTCTGCAAGAGCGACCGGTACCAAAGGCAACATCACATTCTCGAAGACCGTGAGGGCCGGCGTGAGCCTTGATGCCTGAAAAACAAAGCCCACCGTCTCTCGGCGATACAAGGCCAGTTTCTCGCTGTCCAGCAGCCCCAGATCCGTTCCCCCGATCACAACCCGCCCCGATGTTGGCCTGTCCAGCCCGCCCATGATGTTGAGAAGTGTCGACTTCCCTGCTCCGGAGTCGCCTACGAGACCGACGAGTTGTCCTTGCGGTATGGAAAAAGAGACCTCCGCCAACGCCTTAACGTTGCCATGGGCGCGGGCGTAGCTGCGAGTAACCTGGCTTACGGTGATGTAGTCCACTGTCATGTCTGGGATCCTAATCTGCAGACTGATGGAGGCAACGGCCGTGTGCCCCGCAAGAGCCGCAATGCTTATGTCTGGTCACAGGTCTTGGACCGACGGGCACGACGGCCCGGGGCATCAAAGCCTGCGGAGAGCCTCTACCGGATCCAGACGAGCCGCTCGAGCTGACGCCGCCAGGCCTGCGATCATCCCAATCGCCAGGGCTGACCCGAGCCCCAGCAGAATGATGGCGGCGGAGGGGTTCGTCGTCAGGGGCAGATTCAAAGGCGCTTCAGTGGTGGAGCATGGCGGGAAGTAGTTCAAAGCCGGGGGGAGCTGCAGGTTGGCTATCTTGCCGTAGATAGCACCGGCAAGGCTGCCCAGCGTGCTCCCCAGGATCCCGCCGATGAATCCCGCATAGGCGGCTTCGGTCACGAAGAGCTTTGCCACATCATAGTTGCGCCAGCCGATGGCTTTCATCAATCCCACTTCATCAACGCGCTGAGCGACGTTATCGAGGGCATTGCGCACAAGCAAGAGTAGCGCGAACAGAAGGACAAAGCCGGAAACCGCCAACAACGAATTGCGGGTCACCGCGGCCAAGGCGGCCGTACCGGCATCGACGTTGCCCTCGGTGGTGATGCTGACGTTCTCGCCGATCAACTTCTTGGCATGCTCGGCCACCGCATTGCTGTCACGACCATGACGCAAGGAAACAAAGATCGTGTCCACCACGGGATCGCGCCTGCTGTCCACTTCGTCTTTCGAGGCACTCCCCATCCCTGCGACGGTCTTGCCGCTTAGCAGTGTTTGAGCCGCGTTCAGTGTGATGAAGGCCTCTGCCCCTGCGATACGTGCCGCCCCGCTAATGTCCAGCAGAGCGATCACTTCAAACTCCTCTTTGGGCCCCAGAGGCACCTTGTCTCCCAAAGCCAGCCCCTTCGCCTCGGCGTACTGCTCGGTGACCATGACGTGAAGATCGTCGTTGGGCACCAGGTACCGACCTTCTGTGATGGCACAACAGCTTTGCTCCTCGGGGTCCTCACGTTCCGCAAGCCGCACGGGCCCAATGGTCTTCTTGGAGGGGTCGATGCCGGCGACCACGGTAGGCGCAAGCGTCTTGGGCTGGCCATCTGGCCCCATGAGCACCGGAAGCCCCTGACCATCACTGGCCATACCGCCCAGGGCCTCTTCCTGATTCTCCACAGGCTTGGGGAATCCCAGGTCCCCTTGAGCAGGATCACTATCCTCGAAGTGGAAGGCCCACAGTTCCAGGACTCCCGAGGCCGCCTCCACTCCTGGATGCTGGGCGAGTTTGGCCACTACGTCTTCCTCGATCGGGGCCAGGTCTTTGGGCAGCTTCACCACACTAAAGGGGCATGCTTTGACCCGCTTTTGGATTACCATATCCGCGCCGGCCGCGTCGAGTGCTGAGTTAACGGCCTGCCCCACCGATTGCGTGATGGTCACGACCGCCACCAGCAAAGCAATGCTCAACGCAATCCCCATCACCGCCAGCAGGCTGCGAGTGCGTCGTCGCCAGAAACCCTTCCACGCGTACTGTAGCAGCACTGTGTATGCGCCTTTCCCTGGCCCAGAAGCCCAAAACAGGGCTTCATTGCGCCAGTTACAATGAGGACAGTGTTTTCAACGCGACGGTTTGGAGGCGTAGTTCCCCCTCGACGATGGCACCTGGCAAGAATGTAGTAAGGTCAAGCGTGTCCCAGTCGACTCGAAGCTACAGGCGCGTCTATTGTTGCGACCTTGCCGGATTGCCGTTGGTGGAGATCGGCGATCGGACTGTCCGTGTCGACTGTCGTGTGGACTTGCACCCTCATCTGAAAACGATTAGCATACCCTCGTGGACTGTACCGCTTTATGACCTCAGAGCCCAGGGAGAGTGCCCTCAGTGATTCGGATGCAAGCATTGCGTATTATGCTCCTGGCGATAGTGGGCACAGCGACCTGCTGTTTGGCCGCCAACTGGGACGACTATGGGGATTTGCGGTATAGCATTGGCTTGCCCGGAAACGGCTTCGGTGTCACCAACGATGGCACCACGGGATTCGGAGGGGCACTGCATCTGGGGATTCCTTGCGCGTACACTCCCGCCGCCGGAAACTACTCCGGCTCGTATTCCGTGTCGAGTCGGGACCACGCCTTGCGGTTTGGTTTCCGCGGGCTTGACATCAATGGCACAAGCCATCTCGGCATCGGCATGGGGAACCCGGGGAACGGCCTGTACATTTCCCACACCTTCGTCGAAGAGCGCCTGTCCGTGAACTGCTGGAACGTGCAGTACCAGCTCCTTTCCGAGAACGCGCACTGCCCGGCCGTAGCCATTGGTGTTCTTGACCTACTCAATGAACGTATCGGGCGGGGGCGCGCTGCCCATGGCGGTCGAAGCTTCTATGCCGTTGCCAGCAAGGAGATCGTTCCCGGACACAAACCGCTCTTTGGATCCGCCGGCATAGGCACCGATCGCTTCCATGGGGGCTTCGCAGGGCTCTCCTGGTACCCTTGGGAAAGAGTCAACCTCGGCATGGAGTACGACGGCTTTTTCATCCAGCCCCAACTGGCATACGAGATCCTCGCGGCGGATGCTTGGAGTGTCATCGGTACCTGCGGGTGGTCCAACTTTGAGTACCCACTACTGGGACTAACCGTCACCTTCGGCCACTAAACCCCTGTATGGCGGGCTCTTTGACCTCTGGCACAAGTTCTGGGGCTCATTCCTATCGTTTGTAGGTGTCTCGCCGTGGCTGGAGATGACGAGGAGATGCGCCATGTCGACAAGGCATCAGGTGGGCAACTCCGGCGCTTTAACCCGGCACACATTGAAGGCATGTCCTCTTCATGTACTGATTGCATGCCTGCTTGTCACGCCTTCCGGGGCCGAATTGCCCTCCTCTTTGCCGGATAGCGGTGCCTTGCTGTCTGCAGTTTCGTTGATCCCTGGTGTGGAAATGGGAGTGTATGGGCCCCGGTTCGTGAGCGCCAATGAACCCGCTTTGCTTGCCGTGCTCATATCGGGGGATCTGCATAGCACTATCGAACGCGGGTTTATCATCATTGCCGCGCCCAATGAAAACGTGGACTTCACCCAAGCGCCCCCGCCTTCTGGCGCGTATCTGACATCCGCAGAGAGCGCCGGGGACAATACACAATGGCTGCCCCTGCTCAATGCGGCGACTACAACCCTCTGGACCCTACGCGTACTTCCCATGGCACATTCTCGCTCTCGGCTGAGCGCAGGCGCCATATTGGATGCGACGGTCCTCTCTCCGCATCTCTCTCAGCCCGAACGGGGATCGGTTTTCCGCACGGTAAGTGACCGTAGCCGCAGCGACTATGATTCTCTGTGCCTGGCGTTTGTGACCCACCCGGGCGTGGGTGACAAAGCTCCCGAAGCCGCCGAAACCCCTACCAACCCCGAGATATCGGCTGGTGTCCGGGGTATTCGCATCAGTCTCCCGCTGGAATTCCGCCATCCTACTGCCCTCGTTAGCTTTTGGCTCGCTCTTACCGTCAACGGCCAGGCTACAGCAAAGGGCCTGAGCGTACCTATCGGTAGAGACCGACCTCAAGTAACAGCCGAAAGACCACTGAGCGACATTCCCTCAGTGACGAGCCCTACTCCTGATGCCATCATCGGCAAGACCGTTGACGTGGTGGGCCGAACACGGCCGGGCACCCTGGCTGTGGCCTGGCTACAATGGCCCGGAGTGGACCCCCTCCCGCCTGAAAACGACGCCTTCGTAGCACGGCGCATCACCGATGAACAAGGGCGCTTCAGTTTGCATTTGCCCACGCCTCCTTTGCACACGCCCACAGCGACAGCCATCGAACTCCACGTACGGACCGAAGCGCCCGGCTACCAGTCACAACCCCTGATTGTGCCACTACGCATTAACACCGCACAATAACGCCATTTGACCTCAGTCACCTTTGCCCGCGTGATGCCGATACGCGGTTGCGCCTCTTCGTGCGCCCTGTTGTTTGGCCCCGGCAGTACCTGTCATCTCCCGCATCGGCCCAAAGAATACCGACCTTTGACCTCAGTTTCGCACCCCTGAATACCGACCTTTGACTTTAGGAATACCGACCTTTGACTTTAGTCCCGGGGCCTTATTCACGACCTTTGACTTAAGTAATACCGACCTTTGACTTAAATCAGTGCCCAAGAAACCCCTGGGGCTCAGGGGTTTCTTGGGGGGTAGAACTAGGTGTAGAACTGGTGTTATAGAACTAACAACAGAACTGTCCAGTCACGCGCCAAAGTTATCCACATAGTTATCCACAATCCATCGCCAAGGATTCCCGCAGGGGGGAAGTGTTGTTGCTCTTCTTATACAACCACGTCAACGGCAAAAACCTACTTCCCGTCCGCGGTGTACTCTCTGATCCTTAGGCGCTTCGGGGCACTGTAAGACGGCAAGAGGCGTTGAGTCCGCTATCGGCTATTGGCTACCGCTCCACACATTCAAGCTGTGCAGACCGCATGGGGAGTGTGCACGACGTCGTGAAACGATCCGGCACTGTTTATCTTGTTATCGTTGCCCTGGTGCTAGTACTGGCGCTAACAAACTGGTGGATGGGAACTTCATCCAGCGACACCAGCGACGCGAAGAATGAAACGACACCGGCAGATCTGAACGAGGAACCCCAGCAGCATGTGAAGCTTCCGGACCCCAAGGGCTCGCCAGATGCACGGGTAAAGGTTCACGTCTACGTGACATCGGATAACGCCTGCGACACCACCACGCTGAGCACGATGGAAGACTTGTACAACAAATTCGGGGACCAAATATACATCATCTACAGCGATCTGCTGGATGCCGATGTGTTGAAAGATGCTCAGGACCACAAGATAAGCTGCAAGACCGGGATCACAATCAACGGCAAGAGCCAATTCATCCTGCCGGAACGCGGGCTCAAGGGAACGATCATGCTGGACGGGCCAACCGGACAGAAGAACTACGACATCGCCGACATAGAAGCGATTGTCCAGCACATTTTGGATACCCCCGAACTAGACGCCCCGGAGGATGAGACGCCTCCGGATCATATGGAGAAGGGCCGGCACGAATAGCAGCAATACGGGCCCGAAGAGAGGCAAAGGAAGGCTGTGTCAGAGCAAGACAGCACCAACAATCTGACCTTCTGTCTGGAACCTGTGGAGGCGGCGGAGTCCCGGGTGATGCCCCGTCTCGGTCGCGACGAGATGAACCTGGCCGAGTTTCCCTTTGCCCTGTTGGCGAATCGTGTTCCGGACGACGTTAACACCTTGAAGTTCGAAGACACCGTCGAAGGAAAGGACGGTAAGCTCGTACGGCGCACTTGGACCGTCACGGGAGGCGACCACTTCGGACTGCCTGTAGCCGGAGACGAACAGGTGTATGTGGCTTTGATGGAGGTTACTCGCGAACAGGGCTTCGATCAGCGGACCATCAGCATCACGCGGTACGATATGATAAAGCGTCTCGGCTGGCCCGATAAGGGCGACAGCTACAAGCGCCTTCGTGCCGCGCTCGACCGCCTGCTGAGCGTAACGATCAAATCGGAGAAGGCCTTCTGGGACAAGGCCAAGCAGCGCTATGTCGACGTGGGTTTTCACATCATCGATGACTATGCGCTGTATGACGAGACTCCGGGCCGCAAAGGCCGCAAGTCCCAGGATCCCTTGCCACTGAGTTTTGTGAGCTGGAACCAGGTGATTTTTCGTTCATTCCAGGCGGGCAATATCAAGCAACTGGACACCGCCTTCTACTTCTCATTACAAAGCAATCTCTCCAGACGCCTCTACCGCTATCTGGATAAGAAGCGCTATGACGGCAAGGGTGCGTACCGCATTGGGCTGAAGAAACTGGCGTTCGAAAAGCTGGGAATGAGCCGCAATTACTATCCCAGCCACATCAAGCAGGAATTGGCCCGAGCCAACGCGGAATTGCTGGAGGCGGGCTTTCTCGAAGACTTCGCGTATGAGAGATCATCGCGCGGTGAGGAGCAGGTCGTATTCCATTTCACGCGGCGAAAGCATCTGCTTCGCCTTGAGACGCCCTCCACGGACATAACTGCCGAACTGGCGGAAGAGATCTCCCAACTGGGAGTAACACCCGCCATTGCCCGTAGACTGGTGGAGGAGTTCGGAGAGGAAACCCGTGTCCAACTGCAGTATCTTCCCTTCCGCCGTGCCCAGGATCCGGCCGCCGTGCTGGTGGAGGCGATCAAGAGCAAGTGGGAGCCTCCGGCATCCTATCTGAAGGCACGCGCCGAGGAAGAGCGACGCCTCCAGCAAGCCGAGCGGCAGACGGCTCGCGAGCAGGCACAAGCGCAGCAGGCGGCACGCGACGAGCTGAAGCAAATGGCGATGCAGATCCTCCTGGGCGATCTCCCCTTGCCCGAACGCACCGAACTTCTGCAACTGGCCAAGGATGCGGTGGCTCGGCAAAGCCCTCCGGTTGCCAGGCGGCCGGCCAGCAAAGCCTATGAAGCCATGCTCAACCAGCAACTGACGGTCCTCATTGCCCAGCAATACCCGGAGGCCCTGACCCACACCTGCGACAAGTTGGCGGCGGAGACCCACATCGACCTCAATGACGATCTGTGAGCCTCCAAGGGCGCCCGGTGTCGGTGGCCGCGGAGACAGCGGGCAGGGGTGGGTTGCGCGGTGCCCGCCGATTTGTAATATTGTAAGCTTACAACGAACGTTCGTTACTTCGCTTCTTGCAAGCAACGTTCGTTGGCCGCCCGGATCCAGGGACGTGCCCTGCATCCCTCCGTTCACTCCCCTCCCCCACCGGCCCTGCCCCTTGCCCCCGCGACCCCCGCCGGCGCCGGACTCAGAGCCCAAGGTCTCTTTCCGGCACCTGGGCGCTCAAAGCGCCTCCGTATCCGGCGCGGGAGGAGGCAGAGCACGCGGACGGTTGCCGCCGCCGGCGGATGCTTGGGGTTGCGGGACTGGGCCAATGGCGGGCGCGCCTGTTGCTCGCGGGTGGGGCCTTGCTGCCGTGTCAGTTTGTAACATTGTAAGCTTACAACGAACGTGCGTTACTGCGTTACTTGCAAGGAACGGTCGGTAG
>CAYRFY010000016.1:10415-27397 GCA_964423635.1 uncultured Armatimonadia bacterium
TCAAAGCGCCTCCGTATCCGGCGCGGGAGGAGGCAGAGCACGCGGACGGTTGCCAGGGTCGACCGGATGCTTGAGGCTATGGCGATGGGCCAATGGCGGGCGCGCCTGTTGTCCGAGGGTCGGTTTGCTGCGATGTAATATTGTAACGTTGTAAGCTTACAACGAACGTTCGTTACTGCGTTGCCTGCAAGAGGCGTTCGTTAGCTGCCCGGGTCTGGAGCAGGAACGTGCGCCCCTCCGCTCACCCCGCCGGCGCCGGCGTCGGAGCCCAGGGTCTTTTTGCGGCACCGCGACACTCAGAGCGCCTCCGCGTCCGGCGTGGGGGGCAGGGGATGGTCCGCATAGAAAGCCGCGAACGCCTCAGCTATGGCGTCCTGTTTGCGGTACCTGGTCCGGGGGTCTGCCAGGTTGCGCCTGGCGACGTACTCGTCCATATACCGGTTGAGGCACATGGGCACGCGGACGGTTACCACCGTTAACTGATCCTCCGCACAACGGGCCTGGGCCAAGGTGAGGCGTTGCTCCCTCTCTGTGGTTTCCGGCTCCCGAGCATGGGGGGGGGCCTGGACCGTTGTATGATCGGACTGTGGGTCACCGTCCGCCGCAGGCAATTGGGCAGAGGTGTTGGTTTCTTGTAATGTTGTAACGTTCGTTTCTTCGTTATCCTCGGCGGGGGCAATCGCTCCCGAATCATCGCCGCTGGTCGCATGGGCCGCCTGTAGCTCTGCAAGCATCGCCGCACTCTTGCCCTTCGCCGGCATCTGTAATTTGCTCATTTCCTCTTCTCCTGCCAGCCCTTGAAGGTCAAGTCCTCCAGGGCATCCTCGAGGATCGCCGCATCTGTCGCTCCCTGCCCAAGCGCGTAGGCGTTCAAGAGCATGCTGTCGCATAGCATGCAGAGCCGCCGCGGCACCCCCTTGGTCGTGTTATAGATCGCCTGGTGCAACTCGGTGGGGAAGAGGGCGGTCAGATCCCCTCCGGCCACCTCCAGCCGATAGCGAAGCATCGCGATGGCATCCTCATAGGTCAATGGGTTCAGCGTCGAACCCAGCGCGATGCGATCCCGCAAAGCCGGCTTATAGCTGAGCTTGCGCACGATATTAGGCTGGGCCAGCAACACGATCTGCACCAGCTTCACCTTCTGCGTCTGCTCATTGGAAAGGTGCGTCAAGGTCTCCATGTTCTCTGCCGACACCGTCTGGGCCTCATCCAGTAGGATGGTGGTATTGCGTCCCTCCTTGTAGTTCATCACCAGTAAACTGCGCAATCCGTCCCAGTTGTCTTGTAGGCGGTAGGCGGGCTCTACTCCGAAATGCGACAGAATCAGGCGCAGAAACTGCGCCGGCGTCCGCACCGACGGATTGGTGATGTACGCCACGGCCATGCTCGGATCGTCCCGCCAGGCGTTCAGCATGAACTGGCAGACCGTGGTCTTGCCGCAGCCGATCTCCCCTTGCAACAGGAAGATCCCCTGCCGCTCCTCCACGGAGTACTGAATCTTTGCCACCGCAAGTTGGTGCTCGCGCGTCGCGTACGCGAAGCTGGGGTCCGGCGTCGTACTGAAGGGAGCCGCCCTCAGACCAAAGTGTTCCAGGTAGCCGGCCAAGATGTCCCCTCCCAGTGTAGAGAGCGACTTTGCAACTAACTTCCAACATCCATTACCAGGATTATAAATCAGGCACTAGCCCCCGTCAAATCCCGGCCACACCGCTTTCGACAGGCCGAGGGGACGCATTTCGGCAGTCCGGTTTCACCTTCGCAAAGGCCCTGATCGGCGCCTGCCATGACGGGTAACGGTCAGATCATCGGGAACAGATATCATAGCGAAAGAGTAGAAAGCACCCACGGGCTCCAGAGGAGAGCATATATAATACTTAAATTAATGCAGTATCGCTATCATGAGCAGGGATGCCGCCATGCCACGCCCCACCGCCCAGGATGCCCTCACCGAAGAGGAGCTGGACCGGCTCCTCGCGCAGCCCAATCCCCGCTGCCCGACGGGGAAGCGGAACCTCGCCTTACTGCTCATCATGGCTGACTGTGGCCTTCGGGTCGGCGAGGCCATTGCTTTGTCCACCAATGACCTGGTGGTGGAAGGCGGCCAGATCACCCACGTCCGCATCCGACGCGGCAAGGGTTCAAAGTCGGCCAGACAGCCCCTCACCTTGCGCACCGCCGCCAAGCTCGGCATCTGGCTCCAGGAGCGCACGACACTGGGCTTACAGGGAGACGCGATCTTCTGCACCGTCAGCCGGGGCCATTCAGCAGGCTATTTCTCGCAGTCAGGGCAGTTTCTGCGGCCCGGGAAGCCGGTGAGTGCCACCTACTTACGAAACCTCGTGAAACGGCTGGGGAAAGCGGCCCAGATCGAGCGCCCCATCAGCCCTCACACACTGCGGCACACGGCCATCACCCGCTACCTGCGAGCCACCGGCAACCTCGAACTCACCCGCAAATTCGCGCGTCACGCGCACATCAGCACCACCGCGCAGATCTACTCTCATCTGGTGCAGCAGGACGTGGACGATGGCGTCAAGCTTCTCCCCGGTAATGAGGCATTTGAGGCCTTGCCCTCGGGAAATCCGCCGCACTTGGAGGCACGGATCGCCGAGCTCGAGTGGCAGCTCGCCGAGCTTAAGCGGATGCTGGCCGGTGACACCACAGGACAGGGGAGGCCGCGAAGGCCTGGGAAGTAGGCACATCCAAGGCGGGGGAGATGGCGCGCCGCCGGCCCCATTGGTGAGGGGCATCAATTGAACGTAGATTGAATGCAGGTTGCAGCCGTATGGAAAGCCGCCCCCTATACTGATAACATCCAAAAGCAAGCATAAACCAATCTCACTCCCTTTCTCCCGCACTCTCCCGGTGCGGGCTTTTTTTTTCCGGTACCAAACGCCCACACTGCCGGAGCGGCTACCCGTGGACATAGCCTTGGTTTGCTGGTTTGGAGAGTGGTTGGGCGGGCTATAATACTCGTGCAGACAGAAGTCGGCAGGAGCTATCAGGGGCTCCCTCCCCCACCCCCAGCACCCTGAGATGCAAATGCCCGAAAAGGGTCGGAGTTTCTCCGGCTCTTTTTCGTTCTACCCCCCTTTGCCAATCCGTTCCCCTGTTCCGTGCCCGGTCACTTGCTCCCTGGCTTCTCGGCCCCCACTGCACATGTTCGCCAGGGCAGGAGAGCGCCGATATTCCGGCGAACCGTGTCGAGAAGTCCTGCTATCTTGTACTCTGGGCCCTGCTCCATCCCTGCGCTCCTGATTTGCCATTTACCTTCAGGCTCTCATGCGTGGCCCGCTATCAGATAGAAGCGCGGCCGGGAAGTCCACATTCGCATAGGAGTGTCATTCTAAGAGCGTCCGCTCCCAGTAAGAGCAGCTCGAAGAATCCCCTGGCATTGAACGGGATTCTTCGCCCAAGCGTCGCAAGCTCGAGCTTGCGACGCCGACGCTCCAGAATGACAGAAACCGGGCTGGCCGGGCTTTTCGGCCGAAACTCTAGGGTGGTATCCAGCGATGTCTGCATTGCGCGTCGTTCACGCCCGGTCACCGCTACGCATCGACTTCGTGGGCATGACCGACTACGTCCCTGCTTGTGAGGCTTTCGGTGGCGCCATCGTCAACGCCACCATCAACAAGTACATCTACGCCACCGTGCGCGAGCGTCAAGACACACGGTTCATCTTCCATGCCCCGGATCACAACGAGCAATGGGTGACCGTCGAAGGAGCAGATGCTCTGGATCCGAATGGAGAGTTGGGCCTGGCCCAGGAGATAGTACGCCGCTTCGGCCTGACCCGGGGGATAGAGCTCACCACCTACTCGGAGATGCCTGCCGGAGCAGGTCTTGGCTCCTCATCCACCATCGCCACCTGCATCATCGTCGCCCTTGACGCGCTGACAGGGTACCACCTGAGCGCCTACCAGATGGCAGAGCTGGCCCGCGAATGCGAGACGGTGGCGCTGCGCACCACCTATGGCTGGCAGGATCAGTACTCCCCGGTCACCGGTGGGGGAGTGAAGTACATGAAGTACTGGCCCAACGAAGTGGGTTGGCATATCGAGGTCGACCTGCTTCCGCTGCACGCCCCAACCATCGCCGAACTGGAGAAATCGCTGGTTGTGTGTTACTCGGGCATCTCACGACCCGCCAAGAAGATCCTTGACGCCGTCGCTTCCGGTGTGGCGCTCGGCACACGTGGAGTCGTCGACGCCCTGCGGCAGATGAGCGACTGCGCCGAGCAGATACGCCTGATGCTCCTGAGAGGCAATCTGGATGCAATGGGAGAGATGCTCTCCGCTGTCTGGGAGTTCCACAAATGCCTGCATCCGGACGTGACCAATGAGCGCATCGAGCAGTTACTGGCGGTGGCTCAGTCTGCCGGGGCTACAGGGGGGCGGGTCTGTGGAGCCGGGGGAGGGGGAGCCATGCTGCTGCACTGTGCGCCGGATCGGGCCCATGCGGTGCGTCAGGCACTCATGGATGCAGACGCCCGCGTCTTTGACTGGTCCGTTGACCGCAACGGCGCTTTGATCTGGTGAGTCGCTGGACCCTCGGCGCTCGCGGCGTTTACTCGCCCGGCAAGCCGTCATCGCCGGCGTCACTCATAGGTCGGCAATCAAGCGCCCACAGGCCTCTCGAAGTCCGGCGGCCGAGGCAATGAGGCGCGTTGATTGTCTCTGTTCTTATGGGATTATCGATACGAGTCGAGCGCCCTGAGCCGCCGTTGTCCATGGCAATATCGCTAATCGCTGTTTCCAACACGCGCCATCGTTCCCTTTACACGCACCCGTGCATTAGATACCATTCATCATGGTCTGCCTGAGGGTAGCCCCCTCCGCAGAGGTTTGGGCCATGGAACAAGCCGCGCCAAATCATCTAGGGAGTCCCGTTGGCATGTCTATGTTAGCTATCGATGGCGGCAGACCGGTGCGCAGTCATCCTGCCGCCCCGTGGCCGTCTTTCGACCAGCCACTCATCGACCGGGTGGCCGCCGTCCTGCGATCCGGTAAGGTCAACTACTGGACCGGGGATGAGGGGCACCGTTTCGAGGAAGAGTACGCTGCTTCCGTGGGACGCAAGCATGGAATCGCTCTCGCCAACGGTACTTTGGCTCTCGAGTTGGCTCTCCGCGTGCTGGGAATTGGGCCCGGGGACGATGTCGTGGTGACCTGCCGGACCTTCGTCGCCAGCGCATCGTGTGCCGCCATGCTGGGCGCCCGGCCGGTCTTTGCCGATGTGGACGCCGACAGCCAGAACACCACCGCACAGACCATTGAAGCCGCCCTCACGCCCAATACCAAGGCGATCATCGCCGTCCATCTCGCCGGCTGGCCCTGCGAGATGGATCCCATCATGCAATTGGCCCATAACCGCGGGCTCAAGGTCATTGAGGACTGCGCCCAGGCCCACGGAGCACGCTATAAAGACAAACCCGCGGGTAGCATCGGTGATGTCGGCGCCTTTTCGTATTGCCAGGACAAGATCATGACCACCGGAGGAGAGGGCGGTTTGATCGTCCTGGATGATCCTGAGTTGTACGAATCGGCGTGGAGCTTCAAAGACCACGGCAAGAGCTACGATGCCGTCCATAGGAGGCAACACCCCCCCGGCTTCCGGTGGCTCCATGAGACCGTCGGTACTAACTGGCGTATGACCGAGATGCAGGCCGCCATCGGGCGTGTCTTGTTAGGTCGGCTCCCGGACTGGGTACACCGTCGTCGTGAGCACGCTCAGACGCTCAAAGAACATCTCGCTGCGATCGAGGGGATTAGGCTCACAATCCCCCCCGCACACATCTATCATTCCTATTACAAGTTCTACTGCTTTGTACGTCCCGAGCGTCTCAAGCAGGGCTGGGACCGGGATCGTATTATGAACGCCATATCCGCCGAGGGTGTGCCGTGCTATAGCGGTGGTTGCCCCGAAGTGTATCGCGAAGGCGTCTTTGCAGGCGCAGCGGCCCCGGGGTTCTGCCTGCCCACGGCCCACGAGTTGGGCCGGACCAGCCTGATGCTACTCGTTCACCCGACCTTGTCGGCACAGGACATAAGGGATACGGCCCATGCGGTGGAAAAGGTTATGCAGGCGGCAACAGCCTGAGACGCAGCCCAATTTCTGAGCATAGGGCCCTCGAGGCGGCGACAGAGACGTGAGTGGGTGGGCCCGAGGCGCCTTCCGACTTCGCGTCCGGGACATGGACCGAAGCGACAGGCTTGCCGGCCCACGCATGCCACCTACCCCGAGTGATTTCGTAGAGAGCGGGAGCCGTCCACGGGGTGTCTGTGAGGCCCCCGACTTCTGGATGCGTCCGTCCCTACAACCGGGAGATGACTCGCATGAGTGGCTCCACCTTTTGGCGACCCACCGTCGTCCGTTTGCGCAGGACGATAGCTGTCGAGACAATTGCCCGTGTCATCGCGGACGCTCTACTGGTGAGCGCGGGGCTTTTCGTCGCGTTTTTCCTGCACTATATCGGTTATTTGTGGACCTCCGACGCGGGCTCCGCCACGGCCAGGAACCTGCTGGATCGCTACCTGGCCCTCTACGCCGCAGACCTTTGGCCACTGTTACTCATCAGCATTCTCACCTTCTGGATCAGCGGCTTCTACTCTCGCGGGCGCGCGTACCAAAGCCGGTTCAAAGCCCTGATTATCGTCCAGGCCGTCGGGATCTCCCACCTGGCATTTGCTTCGCTCCAGTGGTTCTTGGCCAATGTCACCGTTACCCCGCGGGCCGTGGTCATCGCCTCGTGGGGTATCACTACCCTGCTGCTGTTGGGTGCACGCCTGTGGTCTGCCATCTGGAAGTACCTGGCTTCCATCGAGCAGAGCCTGGGCTACCGGCCTGCCCCGAACAAGATGCGCTCCATCCTGGTCATCGGCGGCGCGGGGTACATCGGGTCGGCACTGCTCCCCTTGCTCCTGGAGAAAGGCTACAGGGTGCGCCTGCTGGATCTGTTTGTCTACGGCGACGAAGCCATTGGTGAACTCTTGGATCATCCGAACCTCGAGATCATGCGCGCCGACTTCCGCCAGGTCAACAAGGTTGTCGAGGCCGTTCGAGGGATGGACGCCATCGTGCATCTTGGGGCCATCGTCGGCGATCCGGCTTGCGAACTCAATTCTGACCTGACCATTGAGATCAACCTCATGGCCACGCGCATGATCGCCGAGGTGGCCAAGGGTAGCGGAGTCCGGCGGCTGGTGTTCGCCAGCACCTGCTCGGTCTATGGAGCCAGCGATCTCACCCTGGATGAGCGGTCAGAACTCAATCCGGTCTCCTTGTATGCCCGCAGCAAGATTGCCTCTGAGTTGGTCTTGCTCAACATGGTCGAGGAAAACTTCGCCCCGGTCATTCTGCGCTTCGCGACGATCTATGGCTTGTCGGGCCGCAGCCGCTTCGATCTGGTGGTCAACTTGCTGTCTGCCAAGGCCGTTACGGACGGCAAGATCACCCTGTTTGGGGGCGACCAATGGCGCCCGTTCATCCACGTCGAAGATGCAGCGCGCGGCGTACTGGCGGCTCTTGAGGCCTCCGAAGCCGATGTCCGCGGGCAAATCTTCAATATCGGCTCCAACGCCCAGAACTTCACGCTCAAGGACGTGGCCGATCTCATCCAGGCACAGGTACCCTCTGCCGAGGTACTTGAACTCGGCTCCGATGGTGACAAGCGCAACTACCGGGTCAACTGCGACAAGGCGGCTCGCAGTCTGAAGTTCTCTCCCCAATGGGAAATCGAAAAGGGCATCAGCCAGGTGATCAGCGCCGTTCAATCCGGTTTGGTGAGAGACTATCGCGACAGCAAGCACAGCAATGTCAAATTCCTCAGCGAGACGGCCGGTGACGTCCTCCAAATCCGGGAAGACTGGGTGGACAAGCTGCTGGTTGATGAGTGCGCGCAGATTGCCCAGGACGCGTTGAGCAGGGCGAACCGTGCGTAAGTCGTCATGTCCGTTCCTTAATGGGTCCCGTCACCGTAGAGAGCTCCGAGGCCAAAGCGGACGCACCATCAGGGCGCGCCCGGTGCTGTTGTTCTACTACCATCATGCCGGTGCCTAGTAAAGGCGCGCGAGTATGACGCGCGCCGTCATCTGCACTTCGCAAAGAACGTGAGGCACAAACAAACGCGTCGGGCTGGTTCGGGACGTACCACCGGCTTCGGTAGGTGGTGTTACTGACCAGGCCGGCGCTTGCCTTCCTCCGCAAAACATCGCTGGGTGATTGGCCTCTTACACGATTCCGTCACGGACCACCTGTTCAAAGGGTCTCACAGGGGTTTCCCGGGCGCCTGAACCTGACAAAGTCAAAGAGGCCCCTTGTTTGGGGCGGTGACGGCCCTACAGGCGTCCTACCAGTTGCACCACGCGCAATCACCATGGACGCGCATCAGAGCAACTGATTTCAGGTTTTTGGCAGGGGACCAGGGAACACTGCCCTTCGCCCGCATCGGATACGGGCGCCAACTGCCTATCGGGGCCGTACCTTCAAAGGGGCCCATCCTTCCGGAGCGCATCCTACGGCGCCGGCACAACCCCTGCGATAGGCGGTGCCTGTTGTCCGTTGGGCGCCAAAAGCTGCAGGTGCGGGCCCCACGCCCTATCCGAGGCCGATGCAGCAGGAGATGTTCCGCCGGTCATTGCTTGGAAGGGATCAACACGTGATAGCGGAAGAGCAGGTCGAGATCGTCAAGGAACGCGTGTGGCTGCAAGAATACGTCCAGGTGCTCAATCGTTGGAAATGGCTCTTTGGCGGCACGTTCCTAGCGGTACTTCTATTTGCCGGGCTCTGGGTTGTCTTCTGCACCCCTATATATCGTGCCGAGGCAAAGTTGCTTATTGAGAGCAGCCAGCGAGCCACCCCTTCGCCGCTATTGGCGTTGGAGGCCCTGGGCGGTGGCCTCTTGGATGGCATGTCCGGTCTTTCTGCCGGTGCGAGCATAGAGACACAGCTCGAGCGCCTCAAGTCGCGCACCATCATGGAACCGGCGGAAAAGAAGTTAGGGATTCGCGATGTCTCGCGAATCCCCAAGGTTTCCTTTGAGAATATCAAAGGAACCAGCATCATCGAAGTAGCTTGTCTGTCTCCGGACAGCAAGTTGGCGCTTAAGTACGTTCAGATAATCACAGACGAGTACATCAAGCAGAGCCTGAAGGACAAGCGCAAATCCCTGGATGATGCACTCGCACTCGCCAATAAGGAGCTTGCGGACGCCACTGCAACACTCAAACAGGCCGAAGACGCGTTGGCGCAATTACACGAACGCCAGGGCATTGCCAGTGTCGACGGCGGCACATCCGCAGCCCTGGTTCAACGCCAACTGGCTCAGACCGAGGCGGTCAATGAGCTGAAAGGCTCTGTTGCGGCCACGCGTGCTCAGGTGGACCGCCTCCGTCGCGAACTGGCCTCCAAGCACGATTTTGTCGTTAGCACGCAGACAATACGGCGCAATCCCATTGTGGATGGCTTGCGCGTTCAACTCAGCGACCTGCGGGCAGAACGTAGCAAAATGCTGGAGAAGTACCAACCCGACAGCCGGAAAGTGCAAGACATTGATGCGAAGATCAGCGGTATCGAGAGCCAACTGGAACAGGAAGTCGAGCGGGTTGTGGGTGAGGAGACCATGGTGGAGCCGCTGGAGGCCGAGTTGCGGCTACAACTGGTCCGGGCGGAGGTACAACTGATCAGCCAAACTGAAGCCGCGGCGGTCGCCGAGGCGGCTCTCGCACAATTACAAGAGCAGGTCGAAAAGCTCCCCGTACAGCTACGGCGTGCGGTAAGTGCGCAGCGTGAGGTTGAGATCGCCAACAAAAAGTACCTGGCTTTGGTGGCCCATAAACAGGACCTGGACGTCCGGCTGGCCGGCATCCTGCCGGGCGCGGTCATCTTCGAGAGCGCGGCCATTGATCCCAAGCCCGTCAAACCGAAGAAGCGAGATGCCCTGATATTGGCCATCATCATGGGGGGGATGCTGTCTGTCTTGGTGGTCTGTGTTGCGAATGCGCTGGGAGACCGCTTCAACTCCGTGAAGGAAGTAGAGCGACTGCTCCGGCTGCCCGTGCTCTCAATCGTCCCCCGGGTGACGCCCGGTGCCTCCGTCCCCATAGCCGGCAAAGTGACGGAACCCTCGTTTCGCGAGAGCTTTCGAACTCTTTGTTCTGTTGTGAGCTTGAAAGCAGCACAACGCCCCATAACCTCGGCGATGGTGGTGGCAGGCCACGTTGGTGCCGGCAAGACGACGGTGGCACTGAACCTGGCCATTGCCTGCGCCGAGACCGGCCGCCGTACTATCCTGGTGGATGCCAACCTGCGCAGCCCCGCCATCCACACCGCCCTGGGCCTCAATAACGAGGTTGGTCTGGCACAATGCATCGCAGGAACCGTTGCGCCCTCCGAGGCTCTCCAACGTATCGACGTGGATCGTCATCCCTTGACCGTTCTGACTGCGGGTCTGGCACCGGACAATCCGGAGGCACTACTGGCCTCGGGAGGGGCCCCCGGGGTACTGGCAGACTTGACGCAACGGGCCGACATGGTTGTCATCGACATGCCCGGTAGCCTGTTGGCCGCAACGAGCTGGATCGTCTCAGAGAGTTGCGACGCAGTGATCCCCGTCGTAGATATGGAAACAACGAGACGTAGCGTAGCCATGCAGTTGGTCGATATTATCGGGAATAACGGCGGTTATATCCCCGGTATCGTGACGAATCGCGGTCGCCGACCTTCTGCGGCGCGCCAGGATTTCGACTACTCTGAATTCCATACACACTAAACGGATAGTTTCAGCGATGAAGATGGATCGCATCGTCAAGAAGGTAGGGGCCAGGGTAAGTCTACTCGGTAACCCTTCGGATGCGTTCTTCGGGAAGACCTTATCGTGTCTCATAGGTAATTTCGACTCGGAAGTCTGGATAGAAGACAGTCGTCAAGTCCGTATAGTCCCCAACCATCGGCTGGAACCTCTCTCGTTCGCTTCTCTAAGCGAGCTACGCAATGTCATACGCACCGACGGGTACTATGGTGGTACCCGTCTCATCCTGGCAACCTGCAAGGTTTTCAACGACTACTGCGAGGCGTCTGGACTGCAGTTGCCAAGACGGAATTTCGCTTTAGGCTATGATACGACCATTCCTCGCCAGGTTGGCTTAGCGGGCTCCAGCGCGATCGTTACCTGTGCCTTGCGTGGTTTGATGGAGTTTTTTGGCCTCTCAGCGCGCGACATCTCCCAAGCAATGCAGGCGACGTTAGCGTTGAACGTTGAGGCCGACGAGTTGGATATCCCTGCGGGCCTGCAGGATCGTGTTGTACAGATCTACGGTGGGCTGCTTTACATGGACTTCGGGGCCGACCAGATGCGTCGCGAGGGGCATGGGACGTATGAGAAGCTGGACCTGGCTGTTTTGCCATCCTTGTACCTGGCCTACGCTTCCAGCGGCAGCGACTCCGGGCGCGCCCATCGTCCCATTCGGGTGCGCTGGGAGCAAGGGGACACAGAGATCTGTCAGGTGATGGAGCATATCGCCGGATGTGCCGAACGGGGCAAGGCGGCGTTGCTTGCCGGCGACCACACAGCCTTTGGTCGGCTAATGGATGAAAATCTCCAGGCGCGCCTGCGCATCTACAGTCACGATGTCTGTGATAAACGATACGCCAGGACTGTGGAGATGATTCAGATTGCTCATAGGCAGGGCCTGGTGGCTCAGTTCGCTGGATCTGGAGGGGCTGTCGTCGGCATCTGTGCTCACGACAAGTTTGAGCCGTTGCGTCGGGAGATGGCGGCCGCTGGATTCGGGTGTTGTCTTGTCGCTCCCATGGAGATGAGGGAAGACGGATAGCCAAGAGGAGGCCGGCCAAAGCTCCCGTCGATCGGGGATGTGCCGGCCAGGCGAGTGTTTCACGCCAGGAAGGGAGCGGTGCCCTGACCGCAAGCCCGGCTCCTGCAAGACGTGGGTCTCCCATCGCCGCCGGCAGGGAATGGTGGGTTTCGTGGACGGCTCAGGGCCCTCTGGGGCCGCCGGCCTAGCCCCTTGCTCGGGGCGGATGGGGGATGTAGAATGCTGTCGTTGGGTTGCAAGGGCGTTTTGCTGCAACTGTCACAGTGCTCTCGCGTTCAGGCCTCCACGGTGGTTCGCGTGAAGATAGATCGAGGTCCGAAAATGAGTGGCAACCAGTGACATCGGCCTCTCCCTCAGAAGGAGACGCGTGCGCTGCCCCGATGCATTCCCTGTCATTCCGGCAGAACTTCTCCTGGGTTCTCGTGGCAAACGTCATATATGCGGGCTGCCAGTGGGGTGTCGTGGTTGTTTTCACCAAACTCGGCAGTGCGGTAATGCTTGGCCAGTATGCTCTGGGTTTGGCGTTGACGGCACCGATTATCGCGTTTGCCAATCTGCAACTCCGGGCCGTCTTCATCACCGACGTCGAGGGCAAAGTCCGCTTCTGCGATTACCTTGGCCTCCGTATCATCTGCTCAACTCTGGCACTTTTGCTGATCGCCGGCATTGCTGTCGGCCTGGGATATCGGCTGGAGACGGCGCTCATCATTGTCTTCGTGGGCATTTCCAAGGCCTTTGAGACCCTGAGCGACATTCTCTATGGGCTCCTGCAGCGTCGCGAACGCATGGACCTGATGGCGAAGTCGCTCATTACCAAGGGTCTCATGTCTCTTGGTGCCCTGGGTCTCGGTGTCTACCTGACCGGCAGCGCACTATGGGGCACGATGGCGTTGGCGGTTGTCATGGGGTTGCGTCTGCTGTTTTATGATGTCAGAAACGCCTCGCTGATGCTGCCAGATGAGCCTCGCATCCGCACGAAATGGATGGCCGACTTGCTCGGTGGGGGGCAAGCTTTCGTCCCCCGGTTTGACGTACCCACCATGCGCCGGCTGTTTCTGAAAGCCCTGCCTATTGGGGTGGCCATGTTCCTGGTCTCTCTCAATAGCAGTATCCCACGGTATTTCGTGGAACACTGCTGCGGCGAAGCTGCGCTGGGCATCTTTGCGGCGCTGGCCTACATACAGATCGCAGCAGGGACAGTGGTCTCGGCTTTGGGGGAAGCGGCAACTCCTCGCCTGGCCAAGTACTACGTAGGCCAGGCGAGGAGTGGATATCTGAAGCTCCTTGGCAAGTTACTGGGTGTCGTTGCCCTGCTTGGCCTCGCAGGTATATCCGTGGCCTGGCTGGGAGGGAGGCAGTTGCTAACGCTCATCTACAAGGCCGAGTACGGCGAACGCGCGGATGTATTCCTATGGTTGATGATAGCCGCCGGCATCACCTACATAGGGAGTATTCTCGGCCGAGGAGCCACGGCAACAGGGGCTTTCCAGCGGTTCACCATTCCCTATCTGCTACTGACTATCACCACCGGGGTACTATCCCTTGTGCTCGTGCCTCGCTATGGCCTGATCGGCGCCGCATGGGCAGTCTGCGGCAGTGCGCTGGCCAGTTGCCTGACCCCCCTGTTCATCATCGTTCGGACAATGGGAGATCGTAATGAGCCGTCTACGAAGGATGGCGTTGGAGAATTATGACGAGCATTATGCTCGTGTCAATGCCGGAGGTATCCCTAGCGGCCCCGGACGCCCCAGGGCACTTGAACTCATGTACGGAGACCTGATAAACGGTCTGCCCGAAGGAAGCCGTGTCCTGGATTTGGGGTGTGGCAGTGGCGCGTTCTTGCAGTGGTTGGCGAGCCACGCGGGCATTCGGGCCGTGGGCGTAGATGTCTGCGAAAATCAAGTGGCCTATGCCCGCCGGCAGGTCCCCGAGGCCGAGGTCTTGTGTGTCGAAGGCCTGGAGTACCTAAGACAATCCCCCGGGCCTTTTGGGGGGATCTTCTGTATCGACATGTTGGAGCATCTTCCAGACCTCGATGACTGTTTGGAGTGTGTTGAAGAGGCCTGGAAGGCCCTAGAGCCGGGTGGCTTCTTCTGTTGCCGAACACCTAATGCCGCCAGCCTGCTGGGCAGTTACGGGCGCTATATGGACCTAACACACGAGCGGGTATTCACCAGCACGTCCCTGCTGCAGCTCATGCACCTCGGTGGCTTCACGGAGGCCAAAGTACTCTCCTTCCGTGCGCCGCACTTGAGTGGCAAGGTACGGCTGGCCTTAGAACGCGCTCTTCACCGTGCCGTTTTCGCGCTCTGCGGCCGCGGCTTGGAGCGCGTCTTCACAGGCAATGTCTATGCCGTAGGATTCAAGCAGCTAGGAACCGATTTATGAGCCCACAGCGACCCGTCCGTATTCTGCATGTATTCGGGGGGATGGCGAGAGGTGGCGCGGAGACCTATGTGATGAACGTCCTGCGTGGCATCGACCGGACACGCTTCCGGATGGACTTCTTGGTGCATACCACCCGGGAGTGCGACTATGATGCCGAGATCCAAAGCCTGGGCTCATCCATCATCCACTGCCCCTTTAACTCGCAGCCCTGGCGCTACGATCGCGAGTTCAGGCGCATCCTGGCCCAGCAGGGGCCGTACGACGTCGTGCATAGCCATGTCTACACATTCAGCGGCTATGTGTTACGCGCCGCATCCCGTGCGGGGGTGCCCATCCGCATCGCACACAGCCACACCGACACCTCCCGCAATGACGGTCGCGCCGGGCTGGTGAGGCGCGGGTACATCGCACTCATGAAGAGCCTGGTCCAGCGCTATGCAACACGAGGCTTTGGATGTAGTCGTAACGCTGTCGCCGCGCTCTTCGGACACAATTGGGAAAGCGACCCTCGCTGGCAGGTGCTGCCCTATACGCTGGATATGTCGCCCTTCAGCGTGCCCGTACAGCGCTCTGAGGTGCGCGAGGAGCTGGGGATTCCGAATGATGCCTATGTTTTGGGGCATGTGGGGAGTTTCCGCGAGGTCAAAAACCACCACTTCCTGGTGGATGTGTTTGCGGAAACGGCCGGCCGCGCTCCGGATACCTGGCTGCTACTCGTGGGTGATGGCCCCTTGAGGCCCGATGTACACCAACAAGTGGAAGCCCTGGGGCTCCAAGATCGGGTTGTCTTTGCAGGCTTGCGCCCGGATGTGCCGCGTCTGATGTTGGCGGGGATGGACCTTTTTGTCCTGCCCTCCCTCTACGAGGGGTTTGGCATTGTGCTCATCGAGGCCCAGGCGGCGGGGCTTCCGTGTGTGTGCTCGGATGTGATTCCTCCAGAGGTGGATGTTTTGCCGGTTCTTCTGAGGCGTCGGCAACTGTCCGCACCCGCCGCCGCATGGGCGGAGGCGATCATGGAATTGCGCGAGCAAAGCCCCATCATTGCTCAGTCCGCTGCCTTGTCACAGGTGATGGAAAGCCCCTTCAGTATAGGCAAGGGCCTCGGTTCTTTGGAGCAAGCATATAGTGGAGCGGGATGAGCCGGTGCCCGACAAGGTTGCCTCGCGCCGGATGAGGCCCGATGGGGCCAGCGGCCATCTTCGGCACCATTGCTGACCTGGTACGCCCGCCGACCGGGCCTTCCATCAAATTCAGAGGTCTTCGTGATCGTGGGCACGGAGACCGGTGCGGCCGTTAGGCTCAGGGCCTTTATCCGCCTCAGCCAACAATTGCCCCCCAGCCATCAGACAGCCGGAGGCGAAGGCGGTAACGATCCCGTGGCCCCGAAGGAAGCCGAGGTTCAGTTGGGGACCTAAGGGTGTCTGTATTCTGTATTCTGGGGGCGGCTCCCGGTCGTACGCGAGTTTCCACGCCTTCGTGATATTCCCTCTCTAATAAGACGCGCAGAGAGCGAATACAAGCCAATTCGGAGGCGGATACCTGCGGCTCCAGGCCAGACCCCCTAGCGGGCTATAGCAGGCACTTCTCAGGCCGTTTCGGGCTCGAACAGAAGCATTCCCACCGACATCGGGGGATGCCGGTAGTACAACTTGTTGTGGTTTCGGGTGACGCAGACAGGCGCCTACGGGCGGTGGCAAGACCGTATTCTGGCAGCATTACGGCATCAGTACGCGGGAATCGTCTATGGCAAAGCACGTAGAATCTGCGGCCGTTCTCACCGAGGATCGTCTTCCGCTGCAGACAAAGATAGGCCGAGCGCTTATCCGCAGTGGCCCGTACTTTAAGGGCCGTCGGCGCATGGAGAAACTCGTAGCCAAGTTGGTCGCTCCAGGAGGCCACCAAGATGTGTTGTTCCGCTCCCTGGATGGGTTTCTGATCCAGGGGGGCTCTCCCCGCGAAGGGCATATCACAGACGGGGTCTTTTGGCGTGGCAACCACGAACCTGGTACTGCGCTTTTTCTGTCCCGCTGGTTGCAGCCGAAGGATGTCCTGTTTGACATAGGTGCCCATTTTGGCTACTTCACTCTCCTTGCAGGATCAAAGCACCCTGAGATCACGGTGGTCGCCTTTGAGCCCCATCCTCGTGTGCGAGCCGAGCTGCTACGCAACATCGAGCTCAATGACCTGCACAATGTGACGGTCCGTTCGGAGGCACTGAGTTCCGAGAACGGGGAGGCGGTGCTGTCTCAGCCAGCGAAGCATGCGGCGGCCGCCAGTACATTGGCTGCCTTGGACGACCTCAGCGTGCATGAGCGCCTTGTGGTCGCCACGCGACGACTGGATGATGTGCTCGGTGAAATCGACCTGTTCCCCGCGGTAATGAAGATCGATGTGGAGGGATGGGAAGGTCACGTCCTGGAGGGCGCCCGGGCCGTGCTGCAGTCGGCGGAAGCTCCGCTGCTCATTCTTGAAGTCAATGAAGAGGGCGCGAAACACACGGGTTCCAGTTGCACGGCGTGGGTCGAGCGTCTCGCGGCGCTGGGGTATCAGTTCTTGCGGATCGACGATGCGCACAACCGGCGCGATGTCATCCTGCAGCACTGGACATGCCCCAAGATACCCGGGGGCCTGCTGCATAGCACCTTCAACATCATTGCCTATCAGCCCGCCAGACACCGGGCGCGCATCGAGAGAGAGGCGACGATCCGCTAGGTCGGCGATGGGGACATCAGCAGTCCGAGGCGCATCGCGCAACCCGCCCTG
>CAYRFY010000017.1:0-27231 GCA_964423635.1 uncultured Armatimonadia bacterium
GGTACCCCCGCGGCCACCAGCATCATGCAGTAGATCACCAGCAGCTCGGACTTCTCAAGCCCCATCCGAAACAGCCTCGGCAACACATTGAGCACCGCCACCAGCACGAGCAGCAAGAAGAACGAACTGATCGGGAAGGCCGTCAGCCCGATCCAGGTGCCCTGCATCACCAAATCGCTGTACGGGGTCGCGATGGCGATGAGCAGAACGGCCAGTAGTCCGATGATCACGCCCCGTGGGGTCATGTGCCGCTCGTGCACTCCCGTCGCCTAAAGATGATCGGCCACCGGTATTTCGTTGCGTTGTATGAGGATACCTCGTCGGAGACCAATAGCCTTTGGAGCCCCCCCAACATACCGCCACAGCCGCAATGGCTTCGGACCGAGAACCCGCGGGAAGTCCGGACGGAAAGGCCCGGGAGAAGACGGGTCGCCGCAGAGCAGCGACGGCCCCCCCTCGTGTCCCCCACCGGTCTGGGAGTCCGGTGCAGCCGATCCGCCGGCGCGCGGCCCGCCATTGAACGGCCTCTCACAGCGCTTCTCGCCCGCCGCTCACCGCCGGCCCGGGCCGGGGAGGTGTGTCCCCGGCCGATGGCGAATAGCCGCTGACCCAGAGCGATGGCGCACCGGCAAGGCAACCACAATGACAAGTCTCATCCGAGTCGTGCTCAACTGCCCCGTCTGCGAGACGAGCTTCGCCACCCAGCGCATCGCCTCGACCAACAGCGTCGGGCAGGATACCGACTTCCGACCTCTGACCGCGGGCATCGACCCGCAGCCCCACTACGTGCACGTGTGCCCCAAGTGCAACTTCGCCGCCTTCGAGGGCGACTTCGGGGCCGTGCAGGACGAAGTCAAGCAGATGGTCCTCAGCCCCGAATACACTCCCCTGGATCTCATCGATCGCGAGGACATCGCCTCCATTAGGGGCTCAACCAAGTACCTGCTGGCGGTGCGCTGCTACTCCCGGGACGACAGGGCCAGCGATCTGCGCCTTGCCGATCTGTACCTGCGCGCCTCCTGGTGTGCCCGGCAGGAGGATGACCTCAGCCGCGAGCGCGAGGCCCAGACCAACTCTATCCTGCTCTTCGAGAAGGCCCTGGAAAACGGCGAGGTTGCCGAGAATCAGCTTCGCACCATCATGTACCTCCTCGGCGAGCTGTACCGCCGTATCGGCCGCCACGAGCTGGCCATCTCGATGTTTGACAAGGCCGAGCAGGCGCCCGACACCGCCGAGGGCGAACCGCGCTTTGCCGGCCTCATCGAGCGCCAGCGCGCTGCGGCTCGGGCGCGCCGTACCACCAACATGCAGATCGAAGAAGATGTCTAGCCCCCGCCTCTCCCCTACCCTACTCACTGGAAGGCCCAAGCACATGGCCATGGACATCGACTTCGCCGCGCACAATGCACAGGTGCGTGAGGTCTGGCGGGCATTCCACGAGGGCAGGCCGATTCGTGTCCCGATGACCCTCGGCATCTCCTCCCGGTTCACCGTTCTCAATCCCGAGGCAAACACCGAGGGCATCACCTACGAGCGGTACTTCACCGACCCGCAGGTCATGTTCCATCATCAGCTCATCCATCAGTACTGGGTCCGGCACAACCTGCTGTACGACGCCGAGCTGGGGCTCCCCGAGAGCTGGGCCGTCAGTGTGGACCTCCAAAACAGCTACGCCCAGCTCTGGTACGGCGCCCCTTTGCGCTTCATCGACGGTGACGTCCCCGACACCCCGCCCTTCCTCACCGAGAACAACAAGTGGGGGTTCATCGAGGCCGGTCCGCCCGACCCCTTCAGCGGCTGGATGGGACGGGCCTGGGACTACTTCGAGCAGTTCAAGCAGATGGCGAAGGGCTTTGAGTTCCACGGGCGGCCGGTGGTCCCCGCGGGCCTACCCGGAATCGGAACCGACGGCCCCTTCACCATCGCCGTCGCCCTGCGCGGCCCCACAGAGCTGTGCCTCGACATGTACGAGGACCCGGACTTCTACCACGCCCTCATGGACCTCATCGTCACCGCCGAGATCGCGCGCATCAAAGCCTTCCGCAGGCGCATGGGACAGCCGGAAGACAGCCGGGCCTGGCACTTCGCCGATGACAGTATCCAACTGCTCTCGGAGCGCACCTACCGCGACATGGTCCTCCCCTACCACCGCCGCATGGTGGACGAGTTCGGCCCCGACGGCCGCAACGGCATCCACCTTTGCGGCGACGCCACGCACCTGTTCAGGACCATTCGAGACGAGCTGAACGTGCAGAGTTTCGATACGGGCTTTCCCGTGGACCACGGCCGTCTGCGCAGGGAGCTTGGCCCCGAGGTCACCATCTACGGCGGACCGCACGTGGAGGTCCTGCGCAGCGGCACGCCCGCCGCCGTCCGCGCCGAGACCATCCGCATCCTGCAATCCGGCATCATGGAGGGCGGCAAGTTCGTCCTCCGCGAAGGCAACAACCTCGCTCCCGGCACGCCCCCGGCCAACGTGGCCACCATGTACGAGACATGCAAGCAATACGGGCGATACGCGATCTAGCGGTCGCGAGTCGGCGGGTCACGAGTCACGCGTCGGCGCCCGACGACGGCGACGGGTAGACCGCACATTCCGTCGAACTCGGGCGCCCTCCGCTGCAAGGAGCCACCCTATGCTCCGCGCCATCTGTCTTCTGCTCACTCTCAGTGCCGTCGCCCTCGGACAGCCCCAGATCACGCGTCTCAAACCCCTGTTTCCCGAGACGGCTCTGGTCCGCGGAGGGCGGGGGCAAGCCGTGATCGTAGCCCCCACGGCCGACTACGGACCTGCCCGGCTCCTGAACGAGGCGCTCCGAACCTCCCTGGGCACGCAGTTGCCTGTGCTGACGGCCGCTGACCTCGTCTCCCCGGACTGGACCGTAGACTGGCCCCGCGTGGCCGGGCACCAATTGGTGGCGATGGGCAACATCAACGACAATCGCCTGCTGGCGGTTCTGTGGGGAGCAGGCTACGTGGTGGCCGACTCGCTGTATCCCGGCGAGGGCGGATACGTGGTACGCACCGTGCACGATCCCTTCGGCAATGGCACCAATGTGCTCTGCCTGAACGGTTCCGACGAGGCGGGCGTCACGCGGGCCGTCCGGGCGTTCTGCGGCTCGCAACTCACCGGCCGGCTCGAAGACTTCGTCCTGTCGCAACCCGTCCTCCAGGTGGACTTCCGCGCCTCCGTCCTCCGCTTCTTCCCGCCTCCTCCCGACAGCCTCTCGTCCAAGCGCCAGCCGCCCTTCAGCGGTCCGGACTTCTTCGCCCGGTACCTGCAGCAGGCAGGGCTGATGGATGAGGCCGGCCGGGTGCTATCCTGCTCCACCGGAGACCTGACCAAGGTCACCGGGGCCATCGCCAGGATGGCCCAGACGTACTTCTGGAACCCCGACGAGCGCCTGCTCCCGCTGATGAAGCAGGTGCTGGACCGCAACCGCCATCTGCTTTCCATCGTGCCTCCGCGGATCGAGATGGAGGCGGCCTCGGCGGCACACGTGCCCTGGTGGGATGTGGTGGAGGAGCTGCCGATCTGGACGGACCGCGACCGCCTCGACATCACCAATGCCCTGCTCACCGACGCCCTGCAGGGCCACGAGCAGCGGGCCGCCCACAGACTCGTGAAAGAGGGCGCCGTTCAAGTGGTGGATGAGAACCACGGGACGAACTCGGCGCTCAATGCGCTCTCTGCCTGGGGGTACTTCCACAAGTACTATGACCTGCCCGACAGCGACTACTGGATGGCGGTGGTGCGGGCCACCTTCGCCGGCCAAAGCGCGAGCTTCCAGGTGTTGGAGGATGCTTCGGGCTACCTGTGCTACTGCCCCGAGCACGCGGTCCGGCATGCCTTCGCCACCTCAGACCTCACGTACTTTCAACGCGGTATCGCGCTTTCTCAGGCGCGCTTCATCGCCTAGTGCTGCATGAACAACCTCGGCCTGCAGACGGGCTATGGAGACTCACCCGGCATCTGCCAACCCGCTATCTACGAGGCGCTGGCGCCGGTGGCGTGGTTCCATCGCGACCCGGAGTTGAGCTGGGTGGTGCGAAACTGCATGCCCACCGCCTGCGGCCTACGCACATACTCCGAGGCCATCCCCTTCGACCTGACTGTGGAGCCCAGGGAACCCACGGACTGGACGGGCCTGAGCATCTTCCCTCTCTACGTCCAGACCCTGCGAAAGGGCGAGAGCTCCCGGACGCCGGTCTTCGACCCGGAGCAGAGCGCGGGGCCCCACTGGTTCAACAAGATCGTGTTCCGGGAGAGCTGGAGCCCCGAGGGTCAGTATCTGCTCCTGGACGGTGCGGGCAAGTTCAATCCCCGGGAGGGGTACCCCAATAGCCCGGCGGGCCACATGCACGATGACGTGAACACCATCATCAATCTCACCGCCCTGGGGCGCATGTGGCTCGTGGATCACACCTACTCGACCCGGTCGATCAAGGACCACAGCGGGCTGTACATTGCCAGAGACGGGCGTGTGGCCTACCAGGTGCACGAGGCAAGGCTCCGGGCGGCCCTGGAGTGCCCGCAAGGCGCGCTGACGACCACGGTCTTCGAGGACTTCTCCGGCGCGGACTGGGAACGGACCATCATCTGGGAGAGAGGCCAACGCTTCGTGGTTCTGGATCGCGCCATCGCTCGGGAGCCCGGAGACTATGTGGTGCGCTGCTCCTACCGCGGCCTGGGCGTGCCCCACCTGGCCTCCGCCGGTGTGACGCTGGAGCAGGCGGGGCGCTGGTGCGCCGTGGTCGGCGATGGTACCTCCCGTCTGGATGTGGAGGCCGAGGCGTTGCCCTCGCCCGAGGAATGGCGGCCGTACTATCCGCACGCCGAGCCGGTGGTGCAGGTGGTCCAGCAGGACAAGCGCGCCAGATTGCAGACCGGCGAGAGCCTGAGCTTCGCCACGGTCCTGCGGCCGGCCATGACGCAGGAACAGTGCGGGACAATCGCCGTCAGGCCGACCGGACCGGCGAGTTGGCGGCTCACCGAGGGCGATGGCAGCACGCTTTGCGGCTGCGCAGAGCTCCCCGCGGGCCTTGGCCTCGCCACGGCCTACCGTGTGTCGCACGACGCCATGTGGCTGGCGGGCGTGACGCGCCTGGGCGAGGCTGCGGACCCTCTGCTTACCACCGATCTCCCGCTGGATCTGGTCTGGACCGCCGGAGAGCCGGCGATGATCCATCTCTCCACGCCCGGCAGCGTCACCCTCGCGGACGGCACCGTCCTCGAGCGGGCGGCCGGACACCACGAGCTCGCCGGACTCTCAGAGCATCTCGCGGGCCTGTGCCACCGGATGGTGACCCGGGCGGAGCGGCTTGTCACGGAGTGGAGCAGCACTTCCGAGGCCGCTGTCGCCGCGCCCAGACGCCCCGTCAATCCCGCGGTGGATCTGAAGGTGCCGGTGCGTGATGCCGCGCAGGCACGAGTTGGCAACGAGACGCGCTGGTTCGCCGCCGGGCCACAGGGCGTGGCGGCCTTTGACGCCGCCGGGCGCCCTCTTTGGGCCTCGCCCCAGATGCCGGTTCAGGTGATTGAGGTGGCCGACGCCGATGGCGACGGGATGCCCGAGGTCTATGCCGGCCTGCAGGACGGGGCCGTCGTGGCGCTGCGCGCGGATAACGGCGAACGCCTTTGGCAGTTCCAGACCAAGCCCGGGAAGGCGGCGCCGGTCGGCGTGGACTTCATCCACGTCACCGACATGGACCGCGACGGCCACCTCGAGGTGCTCATCGGCGCCACCTGGGTCCACTGCCTCGACCCGGGAGGACAGGTACGGTGGGAGCGGTACCTGTGTACCATGCGGGGTGGAGTATCGGGCAACTTCAGCCACGGAGCGGTCGCCGACTTCGACGACGACGGGCACGATGAGCTGCTGGCGCTATTCGACTGGAGCTATCCCAAAGCCCTCGTCCTCGACGCGGAGGGGAGCATCGTGCTGCCCGCCGACTACGACAACGACAAGAACCCGGGCATCAACATCGACACTCCCCGCTGTGTGCTGGCAGGCGGGCTACTGGGACAGCAGGCGCCGCTGAACTTCGTGGTCGGTGGGGCCAAGTATGCCCTGTGCTACTGGGGCGCAGGACCCTTCGCCGGACAGATGGGAGGGCGCAAGGCGTCTTGCTCCACGGCCCTGGGCCTGGGAGCACCCAACGGGGAGACGCCCACGCTGTATGTGGCCACGGACATGGGGGCGGTGCTGGCCTACCACGCGTCGGGAAAGCGCGAGGACGCCGCCATCGCTCTGAACGACGTGTGGAATGCCGACACGGGCGAGAAGGTGCGCTGCCTGTGGACAGGTGATCTGGACGCGGACGGTGCCGAGGAGGTCATCGCCGGCGGCCGTTTCGGCGCAGTGACGATTCTGGATGCCGAGACCGGTCAGATCCGGGCGGCGGGTGCCGCCACCGAGTCCCCGGTCGTTGAGTTCATACCCGGAAGCGATGGTCTGTGGGCCGTCCACAGCGACGGGCTGATCGAGCGCGTGAGCTCACCGCGGTGATCGCGCCCCCGGTTCGCGCACCGCTCATTCCCATCCGAGCCATACTGCTCCGGCCTGCCCACGGGTTTGCGCACAACTCGCCCACCACCCGTTCCACCCCGTATCCACAGGCGCTGAGCCTTGCGATAGACTGTAGGTCGTAACGCCACCTGGAGACCACGACAACCATTTACAGAACTTGACGCACGCAACCTGCAACTTTGGGCTTTGCGGCCGGACCTACACGTTTCCCACGCCGGTACTGCTCGCTCCGCCCTTGTCCGCCTTCGTCAGCCTCTCCCTGTGTTCAGCCGTTCTCCCTGAACCTTAGTGCTCTCCGTGTCTCCGCAGCTCGGCGCCGCCGTGGCTCCTACCTGGCCAGCAGCACCAGGCTCTCCATGTCGCGGATGACCTCGAAGGCCTCAGCAAGCGGGGCGCAGTAGGCGCTGTGCGCCGCCGCCTTGCCGTTGATGGTCTCCACCACCAGGCGACTGAGAGGCCGACGGTCTCTTTGCAGCAGGTTGTGCAGAGGGCCAAAGCAGTTCACCAGCCGCGGATCCTCCGGTGGCAGCTCGAAGCGCAGGTCCCGCCCCGCACGCTGGACGACGAGAGCGATCTCGGCACCGATATAGGACACGTAGTTGCCCGCCACGCGCCTGGGGAGGCCCTGCTTGAGGGGCCTGGCGCCGATGCCGCACAGCGAGGCGGGGTCGCAGGCGTTGATCCACCACACGGCCTCCCGGGGTAGCCCGCGCTGCAGCCTGCGCAGAGCCGTGGGAAGGATGAACTGTAGCCCCGAGATGTCGCGGAAGAAGCACCCGCCCACCACCTCACCGGAGAGCTCCATCAGCCGCAGCGCCCGGAACACGGCGCCCCAGCGGAACTGCGGCGACTCCTGCTGCAGCAGCTCGCGGAACAAGAGGCCGTGGCGCTGTAGCAGGAGGCGCGCCCGGTCCTTAGCTCGCTCCTCCTCCTCGAGCAGGCCGTCGGCCGGAGCGCCCTCGGGTACCCGGTACCAACTGCCCACCGAGGTAGGGATCGGCACAGCGCCCCTGCGCCTGTGAGGTCCGCGCCGCCGACCGCGGCCCCCCGCGTCCGCCGGCTCGGGCAGTGCCAGGGGCTTGAAATCATTGTCGATGCCGCGGCGCAGGACCGCCATGCTGTCATTGGTGACGGCGCCAGTCCAGACACCCTCCCACAGCATGTTCAGCAGGTTCTCGAGACCTGCGCCCGAGCGCGACAGCAGAGCCTTCACCGTGTAGCGGGCCTCCGGGTCGGCGAGAGCCTCCTTGAGCGCGTCGGGGAGCCCGCGCCCACCGTCGGCACGGAGCAAGTCCAGGTCGTCTTCCAGAGCGAACGTGATCCGCTGTCCCGGCGCCCCCAGCCACAGTAGCTGCCCCTCCGCCATGGCGGCATCCAGCAGCGAGGGATGATAGTCACGCACGCGGGCGGGGAGGATCGCCTCCTCCCACAGCTCGGGGCGGGCCCGATAGCCGCTGAGGCACTCCAGGGCGGCCCAGAGGTCGTCATGGGGATCGCCGTGGGTGCACAGGCCGTGCTGGTGAGCCACCAGCAGCGCCACGTCCGCGCCGGGCAGCGGCTCGAAGCTCGGAGCCGCGGCACTCCGCATCATGCGCAGCAGGGTCTCGAAGTTCTCACCGTCGCAGATGTCGGTCTCGGCGCCGTCTTGAACCAGGAGGCCCTGGATCAGCGTCTCGCTGTCCACCAGGCCCTCGACGCAGGGAAGCAGACGCTCCGGGGCCAGTCCCAGCGTCTCGCCCACGAAGGCAGGCGAGACAGGACCGTAGAAACGGAGCCACTCGGCGAGCACGGCCGTCAGCCGCTGGTCGTCGGGCTGCCCGGGGCTCCGCGATGGGCGATTCCAGGCGGTCCCGTCCAGAGGGGCCACCGCGACACCCTCGCCCCACACCGGCAGCAGGCGCCGGAGGTCTTCGGCCGCCGCCAGAAGGCGAGCCGAGCTCCCCGGAGGCTGTAGGCAGACCAGCTTGCCGCCCACCTTCTCCACCAAAGACGCCGTCTCATCTCCGTGGTCCCGAGCCATGGCCTCCAGAAGCTCCTCCCACTCGGCCAGCGGGATCAGCAGGCGCTCCTTGACCCAGTCCACCAGGTCCCTGCCGGACTGCGGCGAGTAGCCGGGCTCAAGCCGCCGGCGCTTGGCCTCGAAGCGCGCCACGATGTGGCGCTCCACAGCGGGACGCAGCGCCGGTGAGAAGACCACCTCGCGCAGGAGGTCCGGGCGCAGGCGCGACTCGGTCTTCCCCGCGGGCGTGTCATCGGCATACATGTACTTGTTGGTCTGCCGCCAACTCATCACACGCGCAAAGGGGCTCAGTTCGCTGGCCCGTACCTCGCTGTAGCGCGTTTGCCCGTCCTGCAACTCCGTCAGGCGCAGGTGCAGGGCCGCCATGTCGAACTCATCCTGCAGGCAGGTGCGCCAGGTCTCCAGAAGAATCGGGAAGTCCTCGAAGTCCAGCACCGCCTCGAGAAGCGCCTTGGCCTTCAGCCGAGTGACCCATAGCGGCATGCGCTGGTTCAGGCGCTGACGGGTGACCAGCAGGGCGCGCCCCGCGCATTCGCGAAACCGGGCGCCGAAGAACCCGGAGCCTTCCAGGGAACGGCGCAAGAGCCCGTCCAAGTTCTCCGGAGTCACCAGAGACATCAGCTCAGCGGTGCCGATGTCGTCCGTCATCACCAGGTAGATGGCATCATTGGCCGGGTACACCTCGGGCCTGGCACCGAAGCGATCCTGCCACGCGGCGGAAAGCGCCAGAGCAAAGGGCCGGTTCACCGTCCCGCCCCAGAAGGTGTGGATCACTACCTGGCTGCCCGGGACGCCGCCGGGGCCGGCGGCCACCTGCTCGACGACCAGGTGGTGCCTGTGCGGGAGCTCGCCGCCGCAGTGGGCCTGCTGGCTCTTGAGGTATGCCACCAGGTCCTTCGCGGCCGCATCGTCCAGGCAGTGCTCGCTCTTCAGTTGTGTCAGGAGCTCCGGGCTCTCCAGACGGCCGTCGGCCTCCTCCAGAAAGCTCCCGATCAGCTCCGAGAAGTGGCCGTCGCGCCCCCACTCCTCGCCCTTCCAGAAGGGGGCATCCTGCGCCTTGCGCCCGATGGGGACCACATACACATCATTGTGCGTGATGCGCTCGATGCGCCAGCTCTGGGTCGCGAAGGCCATGGCCTGCCCCGGAGCGGCCTCCCAGACGAACTCCTCATCCAACTCACCGATGAGGGCATTGGTGTTTTGGTCTCTCAGGTGCAGATAGCCGCGGTCCGGGATGGTGCCTCCGGAGATGTACAGGTCCTGCAGGGCGCCCGGACGCGCAGCCACCGTATTGCCCAGGCGGTCCACCGACAGCCGCGGCGTCAGTCCGCGAACCCGGGCCTCCGCGTAGCGCCCGGAGAGCATGTCGACCACGAGATCGAACTGCGTGCGGCTCAGCCCCTGATACGGGTAACTGCAGCGCACCCGGGCATACAGCTCGTCCAGGTCGCAGGTGGCGATGCCGGCCATGGAGACCAGCACCTGGGCCAACACGTCCAGCGGGGCCATCACGCAGCGCGCGGCCTCGATGTCGTGTGCAAGCACGCTGCGGGCCAGCACGGCGGCCTCCAGCAGGTCATGGGAGTGTGTGGGGAAGACCGTAGCCCGGCTCACTTCCCCGACCCGATGCCCCGCCCGCCCCACGCGCTGGATGGCCGACGAGATCCTGGGCGGTGACTGCACCAGGATCACCTCGTCCAAAGTCCCGATATCGATACCCATCTCCAGCGAGTTCGTGGCGACGATGGCCCGCAGCTCACCGGCCTTGAGCCTGGCCTCCACCTCAGTACGGACCTCCCGGGAGAGCGAGCCGTGGTGGGCGTAGGCCAGCAGGTCGCCATGGCGGTCGTTGATCTTCCAGGTGATACTCTCGGCCAGCCGCCGCGAGTTGGTGAAGATCAAAGTGCTGCGATTGCGCTCCAAAATGGCGCGACAATCGCGCACGATCGGGAACCACGCCGGGTCCGTGCCCACGGCACCCTCATCTTGCTCGCTCACCCGAACACGCACGTCGTACTGCTTCTCGCTTCGTCCCTGCACGATGGACACCGGGCGCGCCGAGTATGAGCCGTCATCCAAGAGCCGATAGCCCCCGACGAACTGGGCCACCAGCTCCAACGGACGCACCGTGGCCGACAGCGCCACGCGCTGGAACTCGCCGCTCAGGTCCACCAGGCGCTCCACCGCCGTGATCAGATGCGTCCCGCGCTTGGTGTCGATGACTCCGTGGATCTCGTCAAGGATCACCGCACGCACCGAGCCCAGGATCGACATCCCGCCCCGGGAGGAGAGCATGAGATTCAGGCTCTCCGGAGTGGTAATGAGTATCTCCGGCGGGTGCCGCAGCATCCTGCGCCGATCCTCGGAGGGGGTGTCACCACTGCGGGTCAAAGCCCGGATGCGGGGCAGGGGGCGGTCCTGGTGCAAACACATTCGGCGCAACTGCTCCAACGGCACCGTGAGGTTGCGGCGGATGTCGTTGTTGAGGGCCTTCAGCGGCGAGACGTACAGGACACTGCAACGCCCCTCGGGGTAATCTCCGGTGAGAAGCTGATTGAGGGCCCACAGGAAAGCCGTCAGCGTCTTGCCGCTCCCCGTGGGAGCGGTGACCAGCACGTGCTCACCCGCGGCAATGCGCGGCCAGGCAGCGGACTGAACGTCCGTAGGCGTGCCGACGTCCTTACGGAACCACTCCGCGATGATGGGGTCAAACAGGTCCAGAACATCTCCAGGCTGTTCCATGGCTCTCGTCTCGCGAAGCGTGTGTAGAAAACGTGCGGCCGCCGGCGGAGAACCATCCTCCCCGGGCCTGTACGCCGTCAGGTTCGCCGATTCTATCGAACATTCCTTCTCCGTCAAGAGGTCGGGGGCGCGGTAACGCGACAGCGGGCCTCGACACCGCGTCCCGTCCGCGGGCGCTCCCCGGGAGGGGCGCGCCCAACGACGCCCACGAAGGGTATGAGCCGACGGACAAGGAAACTATCTGTGTTTGTGTTCACCAAAGATTCCGGGGGTGCCAGATGCCAGGGAAGTGCCGTACAGCGCTCACCGTCCTCACCTGTCTGCTCCTGCTGACGGGGCTCGTCTCCGCTCAGGAGTTGCAGTTGGATGTGAAGGAGCATGAGCTGGAAAACGGGATGCGGGTGTTGGTGGTGGAAAGACACGACACCCCGCGCATCGCCTGCCGGATGGCTTTCGCGGTGGGCGCCGTGAACGAGCAGGAGGGGCGGAGCGGGATTGCGCACCTGCTGGAACACATGATGTTCAAGGGCACCCGCACTCTCGGCACCCGGGATGTCGACCGCGAGCAGTCACTCATGGCTCAGATCGACGCCCAGATGGCCAGGATCGACGCCCTCCGCGGCAATGACGACGACGCCTCCAGGCAACGCACGGCGGCCCTGATGGCCGGCTACCACGAGCTTCTGGCCCGCCAGCGAGACCTGATGGTCAGCAACGAGGTGCACCGCGTCTACCAGACCGCCGGGGCAACGGGCCTCAACGCCTTCACCAGCTATGACCGCACAGTGTATACCGTGGAGGTGCCCTCCAACAAGCTCGAGCTGTTCATGTGGGTCGATTCGGACCGCATGGCCAATCCGGTGTTCCGCGAGTTCTACTCCGAGCGAGATGTGGTCCTCGACGAGTGGCGCCGGCGCATGGAGAGCAACCCATACGGCCCGTTCTACGAGCGGCTCAATGCGGTGTTCTACACCTCCCACCCCTACCGGCGCCCCATTCTCGGCTGGCTGTGGGACGTGGAGCGGCTCTCTCGCGCCGATGCGGCCGGGTTCTTCGCCACCCACTACATCCCGGCCAATGCCACGTTGGTTCTCGTAGGTGATGTCGTGGCCGAGGAAGCCTTCGCCATGGCAAAGCGCTATTTCGGCCGCATCCCGGCGAAGCCCGGGACGGCCCCCCGCATCACCCGGGAGCCGGAGCAGGGCGGCGAGCGCCGCCTCACCGTGCGTGCCCAGGCCCGGCAGCAGGTGGATATCCAGTACCATACTCCACACTTCACCCATCCCGACAGTCCGGCTCTCGAGGTCGCCGCCGGCGTCCTCAACGGCAGGTCCGGCAGGCTCTACAAGGACCTCGTCCTGGACAAGGACATCGCCCTGAGCGCCGGGGCCTGGGCCTCGGCTCAGAGATACACCGGGGAGTTCGGCTTCAGCGGCCAGGTGAAGGAGGGCCACACCCATCAGGAGGTGGAGGCCGCCCTGCTGGCCCAGGCCGCCCTGCTGGTCACCAAGCCTCCCACAGAGCACGAGATGGGGCGCATTCGCAATGCCATCGAGGCCGAGTTCGTCAACGGGCTACGCACCAACGGGGGTATCGCCGGGCAACTGGCCCACTACGCAACCCTGGGCGACTGGCACCTGCTCCTGTCCCGCATCGATAGCCTCAAGGCCGTAACGCCCGACGATGTGGCGCGGGTCGCCGAACGGTACCTGACCGAGAGCAATCGTACGGTCGGCTGGCTCCTGCAGGAGACGCCGACCCCAACCACAGACCCCGCAGCCGGAGGTGACGCGCAGTGAGTATCCACTCTCTGGCCAGAGCGACCGCTCGCGGCCTCGTTTGCATCGCCTGCGTGGCCGCCATGGCGGCCGTCGCCCAACCGATCCCCGACCATCCGGGCAAGCTGCTGTACGGCGAGCTGGTCTTCAACCCGCCCTCGGCGGAAGAGATCCGCACCGAACCGGGCAACGGCCTGGTCGTCTACGCCCTGCACGACCCCACGCTGCCCCTGTTCTCAATGAGCCTCGTCTGGCCCGGAGGGACCTACGACGATCCCCCGGGACAAGAGGGCCTCCGCGCCATCACCGCCCAGATGATGCGTCTGGGCGGCACTGCAGACATGACGCCCGAGGCGCTGGATGAGCGCCTGGAGTATCTGTCCGCCTCCATCGGCTCCTGGGCCGGGCTCACCACCAGTGGCGCCTCGTGCTCCTGCCTCAGCCGCGACGCCGACGAGTTGATCTCTCTTCTCGGTGACGTGCTTTTCGAACCGCGCTTCGACGAGGAACGCCTCCGACTGCGCAAGGAGGATGCCCTCGAGTCGCTGCGCCGCCGCTACGACAGTGTCGACCAGGTCCTCGGAACCATGCGTCCTCCCATGGTCTACGGCGATACCCCCTGGGGGCGCATCCAGACCGCCACCGCCCTGGAGCGCATCGACCGCGACAGCCTGACCACCTGCCACGGCGATGGCTGGGTTCCGTGCAATGTGATCGTCATGGTGTCCGGCCGCTTCGACAAGGAGGCCATGCCGGCCAAGATCCAGGCCCTTCTCGCCCGGCGAGTCAGGCAGGTCCGCACCCTCCCGCCCCGAGAAACGCGCACCGACCTCCCCGGCGCCGTGGCGCCCGGTGTCTACCTGCTGGACAAGAAGATGCCCCAGGCTGCCGTGGAGATCAGCCATCTGGGGATCGAACGCCATCACCCCGACTATCTGCCCCTCCAGATCATGAACCGCATCCTCGGGGGCGGCGGCTTTTCCTCCCGCGTGGTGCGCCGCGTGCGCAGCGACGAGGGGCTGGCCTACGGAGTGGGCACCTTCGTCTCGGCCCCCGCCGGCTACACAGGGCGCCTGGGGGCCTCCTTGCAGTGCGCCGCCCCCAACGCCGCCTACGCCTCGTCCCTGGTCATCGACGAGCTCAAGCGCATCGCCGCCGAGCCGGTGACGGACGAGGAGCTGGCGGACGCCAAGGACGCCTACCTGGAGAGCTTCCCGGCCATGTTCCAGACCTCCAGCGACACGGTCCAACGCCTGGGCGGCCTGGAGATCGACGAGCTACCCCGAGACTACTATCACACCCTGCGCGAGCAGTTGCGGGCGGTGTCGAAGGAGGACATCCAGAGGGTGGCTCGCGAGCACATTCGCCCGGAGGCGCTTAGAATCATCATCGCCGCCGACGCCGACCTGGTCCGAGCCGGCAACCCTGCGTATCCGGTGTCAATCCAGGACCTGGGAGAGGTGCACGTCATCGCCCCCAGCGACCCGCTGGAGGGGAAGTAGGCCCGGCGAGGGCCCCCGGGATACCTCCATGGGGAATCGCAGCACGCCGGGCAAGAGCCCGGCGTGCTGTGTTTTGAACGGTCAACGGCGGCTGCGAGGACTGCCGCCCGCTAGCGGCGACGCGACGACGGGCCCGCCGAGGCGCTTCGCTTCGGCATCGGTGGCCCATAGGATCGCGACCGGAAGGTGGTCGGTGTCGCCTTCGTCCGTCCGCCACCGGAACTCGCACCCGATGACGGCATGCCGTACTCGAAGCCCTCGATCCGGTGCACCGTGATGGGCTCGCCCAGCGCCTTCTCGATGTCGGACACCACTGCGTGGTCGTCGGCCGTCACCAGTGTCAGGGCATCTCCGCTGCGCTCCGCCCGGCCGGTGCGACCGATGCGGTGAATGTAGTCATCTGCCGTGGCGGGAATGTCGTAGTTGATAACGTGGGAGATCGTCTCCACGTCCAGCCCGCGGGCCGCGATGTCTGTCGCCACCAGAAGCTGGAAGCGTCCGGAGCGGAAACCGTCCAGCGCCGCCTGCCGCTGGCTCTGCGACCTGTTGGAGTGCAGCACCGCCGTGCGGTACCCGGCGCGGTCGATCTGCTTGGCCACCCGGTCGGCGCGGTGCTTGGTGCGCGTGAAAATCAGAACCGAGCGCGTGTCCGTGTCCCGCAGCACGCGCAGCAGCAGGTCGGTCTTCCGCTGCTGCTCGACGGGACAGAGCGTGTGCTCAACCGTCTGAGCCGGGGCCACCATGCCCATCTCCACCCGCCGGGGATTGCGCAGAATATCCGCGGCCAGGGCCCCCACCTCGGGGGCGAAAGTTGCCGAGAACATCATGGTCTGCCGCCCACGCGGTGTCTTGTCGACGATCTGGCGCACGGAGGGCAAAAAGCCCATGTCCAGCATGCGGTCGGCCTCGTCCAGGACGAGCACCTCCACGGAGCCCAGGTCCGCGTTGCCGCGGCCCATGTGATCCAGGAGCCGTCCGGGGCAGGCGACGATGATCTCGCTCCCGCGCGACAACGCCTGCTGCTGCGGCCCCATCCCCACTCCGCCGTACACCGTTGCCGAGCGCAGCTTGGTATACTGCGCAAGCTGCCGCACCGCGGCGTGAACTTGCTCGGCCAGCTCGCGAGTGGGAGTGACAATCAGCGCCCGCATGCGGCCCCGGCGGCCGGGGGTGGTGAGCAGCTTCTGCAGCATTGGGAGCACAAAGGCGGCGGTCTTGCCGGTCCCCGTCTGTGCCGTGCCGACGATGTCCTCGCCCGCGGTGGCCGCCGGAATGGCGGCCTCCTGGATCGGGGTCATCTCGGTGTACCCGGCCGCGCGAATCGCGCGCTGCAACCGGGGGTCCAACTGTAGGTCTGTGAAAAGCATGGTGCCTCTTTCTGTTCGCCAGCCATCGAGTGAGTTGTGCCCGCCTGGCCCGGCGTGGCCGGTTAAGATGCGCCCAAAGGCCGCACGCACAGGCGCGACCCGGGCTTGTGCCGGGAGCGGGGTGCACTCTTGTAGTAGGGATCCACAACTGTCCGAGAGGCGAAGGAAAGACGGCGCACAGAGGATCGTGCGGGGGTGGGAACGTCGGGACCAAGGCCAAAACCGCGGAGCAGCATACTCAAAAGTGCGCGGGGGGACGACATCTCATTGTCCCCTCCGAAATGCAGTATACTTCACCGCCAGCGATCTGGCAAGGCCGTGGCGAGAGGAAGAGATCACAAAGCGGCCGGCGTACACCCAAACACCATCAGGAGGCACGCCAAATGTCCGACCGCGTCACCGCAGACGTCAGGCTCACCGACGGCAAAGTACAGTTCACAGCTTCCACGCGCGACAACCCTCCGGTGGTCTTCGACTACTTCCCGCCCTTGGGGGATGGACACGGTTACACGGGGCTGGAGGGCCTCCTGCTCAGTCTCGCCGCCTGTAGCGCCACCTCCGTGGTCGGGTTGCTCAGGCAAGCGGGCAAGACCGTGTCCGGCTTTGAGCTGCAGGCCGCCGGGGTGCGACGCACCCGGCACCCCACCTGCTTCGAGACCATCTCGCTCCATTTCTCCCTGACCTCCTCTGACGCCGCCGCGCCGGACATGGAGAAGGCCATCGCCCTGTCCGAATCGACGGTCTGCCCCGTGTGGGCGATGGTCAGGGGCAATGTGGAGATCACCACGAGCTACGAGATAACCAAAGGAGGTTAGGCAGGCTCCACTTGTGACCTACCGGGAGCCTGCACGGGTCCGGGGCAACCGACTGCGTCGACCGACTCGCGACCGACTCGCGACCGACTCGCGGCCGACTCGCGACCGACTCGCGACCGACTCGCGACCGACTCGCGACCGACTCGCGACCGGCGAGGTAACGGCGAGGCAACCGAAAAGTGTCCGCAAACGCTCCGTCCCTCGCCGACGTGACCGACATGTAACGGGAGTGCTAGCACGGCTCAATCGTCCATCCCGGCGACCGAGAGTGATGGTGTCCGCAAGGACAGCCCGTACTCGATCAGGGTCGCGAACTAGGAGGATGGACAATGAACCGCGCATGTTTGATCGCCTGCACAGTCGTCATCGCGGCGACAGCATCGTGGAGCGCGCCGGGGGATGCGGTACCGGGAATTGCTAACGGTCGCATACGCATAGAAGCGAACATACCTGGCTACCTCAAGCTGTCGCTACAATCCGAAGGCACGCCGCTGGGCGCGCCCGATCCCATGGGACTTCGGCAGATCGCCGTCCGCGCTGAAGCCAATACGCCATGGGTGCTGTTGGCCACCCTCCGCGGAGGGAGCAGCGAGACCGAGTGTATCGTCCGTCAGGCCGGACAGTCCGGCTGGCTGCCCCTCTCCGTCGGAGCCACCACGGTCATTCCCTGTCAGGTGAACCACTTCGCCGGCAAGCACGATATCGCCCTGGAGTGGCAGGTCCTGCCGGGGACGACCGATGACGCGAAGCTGGAGCTGAAGATAGCGCCCGACGGCCTCGCCGCCGACGCTCTCTACAAGGCACCGCGCGAGGTCCAGATCGCCTGGGCGCTGCCGACGGCTCCATTCGCTCACGCACCGCTGCCCGCCGACATGTATACACCGGCTATCATCACCCGATAGGTTCCGGTTTCCGACCGCCCGTAGCATGATGCCTGCGGTCAAGACAAAAGGGGCGCGCCCATTGGGCGCGCCCCTTTTCATTGCGGCCTGACGGGCACCGGCCTACCAGCCGAAAGACTTCTTCAGTCCATCGCCGGCCGGCGGGACGCCACCCGCTTCTGAAGTGTCGGAAGCGGCGGGGGCCACACGCGTGGCCTCGGTGGCCTCATCGCCACCGGTAGCCGCTGCGGCCTGCGCGGCGGCTTCGGCCTCGGCGGCTTCCCTGCGGGCCCGGGCCCGCTCGGCGCGGGCCGCATCGTCGGCGGCGCGCGCCGCAGCGGCTGTGGCGGCGGCCGCCTCGGCCCGAGCGGCCTCGCGGTCACTGAGAGTATTCACCTGCGGCCATCCATCCGCCGGCTCCCAGTCCGCCGGAGCCCAGTCATTGAGGATGTGCGGGCGCAGGAACACAACGACCTCGGTCTCTACGTTGCTCTTGCTGCTCTGCTTGAACAGGTTGCCCAGGATCGGGATGTCGCCCAGGATCGGGACCTTCGTCTCGATGATCTGCTTGATCACCTGGGTCAGACCACCAAGCACCACGGTGGAACCCTCCGTGCAGCGCACGATGGTGTGCACGCGCCTGGTGGCCACGATCGGAGCCCCGTTGCTGGAGAGGTTCACCACGTCGGAGACCTCGGGGTCGATATTGATCGTCAAAAGCCCGTTCTCACCCACGAAGGGCTTGATCTTCAGCGTGATACCGGCCTTCACCAATTGCAGTTGGGTGGTGGGATACACGGCATTGCCGGTGAGGACGGAGAAGTACTGCTCGCGGCCCACGAACAGCTCGGCCTCGCGGCCGTTGAGGGTGCTGATCCTGGGATTGGCGCGCACCTCGGCGTCGCGCTGGTCCACAAGCAGCTTGATGTTGGCCAGGTCCTCCGTGGTCGCCTCGGTCCAACTCATGGAGCTCCGGTCGCTCAGGTTCCCGGTAACTCCGCCGGTGGAGAACAGGGGATCGCCCACGTCGAACCCGAAGCTATCCCACCGCCAGCGCATCCCATGGTCGCGCGCGGCCTCCTTGTTGATCTCGACGACCATGACCTCGATCATCACCTGCGGGCACGCCTGGTCGATGGCCTCGATCTGCGCCAGCACCTTCTCCATGAGGGCCTGAGGAGCCGTGACGATCACAACATTGTTGGCCTCGTCGGCCTGCACGTAGTCCCGGAACGGCTGCTGGATCACCTGGATAAGCTCGACCGCCTGCACGTTCCTGAGCTCAACCCTCTTGACGTCCGACAGATGGGCGAAGCCGGTGGCCTGTACGTTGCCCGAGCCCACGTAGTACACACCGTCGATCTCCTTGTGCACGTAGCCGCCCGCGAACAGGATCATCTCCAGCGCACGCTCGAACGGCACATCGCGCAACTCCACAGAAACCGAGCCCTGGACGGACTGGTCGGGCACGATGATGGCGCCGGCCTGCGCCCCGATGTCGCGCAGAGCCTGGCGAATGTCCTCGTCGGCGAAGATGTTGGTGACAAGAGCCTGCCCGTCGCCGTTACCGTTACCGTTCGTGCCCGCGGCGGCGTTCCCATTGCCCGACACGTTGCCGTTGCCCGTGTGGTTGCCGTTGCCGGTCACGCCGACCGGCCCGGATCCCGGCGCTACGGGAGTGACATCAACCGAAAGCGTTCGCGGCGCCGGCTTGCTCGCCCCGGCGTCCGGAGCCGCCTGCTGTGCGAAGCAAGTGCTCAGCGCCAATAGGCCACAGACCGCCACTGGTACGGCCAGACCGACCCTGTGTGCAACCCTTCTGATGCCTGACATTTGGTGAGTGCCCCCCGACAGGATGACATGACATTGGTGTGCTATGGATCCCTGATGCTCCCGTCGCCGATCGTCTCAGGCGCGGCCTCCCTGCCCGGCATCCGCGCCGCCGGTGCCATCCACAGCGACCTATGCACCGGTGTCTGCTTCCGTTGCTGCGGCGTCCTTGTCCTCGCCACCCCCATCGTCGCCTTCAGGCGACAGCTTCTCGGACATGTCCTGAAGGTCCACGGTATACCCGCGGGTGACCGGCTCTGCGCCGCCGTAATCCAGGCTGACGGTGGCCAGATAGCGGCCCGCCCTCAGAGACTCGCGCGGCACTTCCACCCACGTCGTGCGCTCCATACCCGGCAAGACCAGGAACCGGTCCCTCAGACCCAGTACCGTCTCCGTCGGAGTAGCGCCCTCGACGCTGCTCAACAGCGAGAACCGCACCACCGGGAAGAAGTGCACGTCTCCCGTGCACTTGATCGGGATGCCGAAGCGCACGATCTTGTCCAATTCGGGCCTGACGTCCACCTCGAGAACGCCCAACTCCGCCGCCCTCTTGCCCTTGCCGGCCATCGTCGCGATGACAAGAGTGCCCGCCTCGCCGATGACCTCCTCCTCGGCCTCTCGAGCGATCATGTCCAGACGCCGAGCGCCGAACTGAATCAGCCCCAGAAGATCGGTGGCGATCTCCTCCCGCTTCGGTGGCCCCACCTTATACACCAGCTTGCGGGACTTACCCGGAGCCAAGTCGAACTGCGCCGGACCGATCTGTAGCCACTCGCCCACCGGAGGCGCCCCGCTCTGAGGACTGCCCGTAGGGGTCAGGACACCGTCCGGGTCCATGGCCAGATCGGTGGCACTCGCCGTAATCTGAAGCGCGGTATTCTCGTTATTCGTAACCTCCACGACACCTGTCCGGAACCCGCCGGGAGCCACCGAGATCTCCTCGAACTCACTGCCCACCGAGATCGATAGCCCGACGCTGAGACTCTTGAACGGTCCCGGCTGGGCCGCGAGGCCTGCCTTCACGTCATCTTCCGTTACCGTCAGAGGCAACTCGCCCAAGGCCGCCTTGTACTTGGTGTAGTCGTACCTCACCTTGGCCATGTACTCGCCGGCCGGAAGCTGCTGCGTCAGGGGCATATAGACATCAATACTCCGCCCCGGGTAAATGACCTTCTTGCGCCCCTCCTCATTGCTCCCCATGCGCCAGCGGCTCACCAGACCGCCGCCCTGGCGCCGCAGCGTAGCCCAGCCGTATCCATACAGCATCGAATTGCCGCGGTTGCGGACCCGCGCCACGAACCACCTCTTGTAAGGTGACGTCGCGGCGGTCAGCCCCGATCGCGGTGGCGGCTCGTTGGAGATGAAGGCCGTCTCGATCTGGGCGTCCGGCTTCAGCGTGCCAACCACGGAGTAGTGCACGATCACGCCGAAGGCCACCCGGGTGACCGAGAAGACCTGGTTATCGGCGGCCGGCGCGATATCTACCTTGGGCGGGGGGGTGCCCGAAACGGCGATGATCCCGTGGAATGACCCCCTTACCGCACCCGGCACGAACAGGCTCACCCGGATTCTCTGCTCCTGCCCCGGGGGAATGAGCACCTCTTCGCGATCCAGCCTCATCCACCGCGCACAGGAATACTCGTAGGCCCCCACATCGGCGAAGGCCACGGCGCCGTTGCTCTGCTGGAGCGCATCCTGGATCCATAGCCAGGCCCTGGCGGGCCGGTTGTTATCGTAGTTGCGCAGGTACAGATCGAACGTGCGCCGTGCCCCCGGAGGGCCCGACAGGTCGATGAGTTGGGGGCGGATGCCGAAAGCGAAGCCACGCGCCACGTCCGTCACCGGTGCCGCGTTCTGGGCCAGGGCGCACCCACATCCCATAGCCAGCAGCAATGCCACGGCGACCACGGCTGCTCTGCTGTTCATGCTCACACATCGCCTCGCATCATTCTGCGACCGTTAGTGTCACTTGCACGTCCTGTCGGTAGTTCCCGGCTACATCGCGCATACCTCGGCGCAGCACCCGCTCGGTGATCCACATCTCCGCCGCGGCGCCCAGCGGGTCCACGTCCACCCCCTGCAGATGCTCTACGAGCGCCACAAACGACGTGGTGCCCGTCGCGGCCTCACCCGTCCAGGCGTCGGTAGTGGAGGGAGACTGCCAACCCGCGGCATCCGTCAGCGTGTCCGTGCCCGGCCCCCACTGCGTCCAGGTGTCGAAGCCGGTGACCTGACCACTACTGGGACTGACGAAAGGCATCCCCGTGAGCGGATCGAGGAAGGCGCCGTGGAACTTGATCTTCCATTCCGTAGCCAACTCATACGGGCCGGGAACGGACTTGCGGGTGTCCATCCCGGCGAAGGCCGAACCATCCGGGGCAACACGGTGCAGATGCCCGCCGAAGTCGACGATCAGGTTCAGCCGGGCCGGCGTCTTCACCCTGAATCCCGCGATATCGTAGTCATTCGCGCCCGGGACGTGACTGGTGCCACTCCACCCGGAGGCCGGCGTCTCCTCGGGCATGACATGGGTGTTGGGAACTGACCCCTCGATCGGCCCACCGAAATCGCCAAAACCGATCCAGTTGTCATAGACGGTGACGGCGATGCCGCCCGCCTCGAAATCCATGGTCGGGCCGCGGACCTCCCCGCTGCCCGGCCGCGGCTGCGGGCCGTACGACCGCCACCCCGCCACTCCGTCCACTGCGTCCGCTGCCGTCACCGTGAAGGGGCCGTACCAGTTGGGAGCACCGGACGCCCCGGTGTAGGTGAAAACGATCCGGGTGCTTTCTACCACGAACCCCCAACCCGCCGGCGTCGCAGGCACCGTGACGCCGGTGACCTCCGCGCCCCAGATGCCGGTGAGCTCCCAGCTCACCCCGGACTGAAGCTGATGACACTGGAAGCGGTAGGACCACGTGGGGGGCCCGAAAGAAGTGGCGTTGGTGAGTTCCACCAGGTCCGGCGAGCCCTGCGCCAACGCCGGACCGCAGAAGCAGAGCACACTTGCCGAGACAGCGAGAAAACAGGAAAGCCACAGGCGGCGAGCCTGCAGCGGGTAATGCCCACTGAAGATGAGGGCGTGCATGGGCTGATGATTGCTCTTAGGGTCTGCGAACGATGTCAAGTCTGCTTACCTCCACTCACGGCGCGAACTTCGCAGTACCTGTGTTGGGCAGGGGACGTCCGGCCTGGCCGGCGCGGCAGTAGAGGTCCGGCCGAAGAGTTGGTTCCGTCGTGATGATGTCATCCTGAGCGTCAATCTCGCGCAGCGAGATAACGAAGGGTCTCGCCATATCCCCGGGGATTCCTCGGGCTGCTCCCTCCGGGAGCGGACGCTCTCGGAATGACACTTCCATGCGGATGTAGACTTTCCGGCCGCGTGTCCAGGGCCCCTCCGTGGGCATCGGCGGCGCCCTGCCTCATCGGCTGCAGCGGTCGAGAGATGCTGCTCCAAGACCTGAAACTGCTGCGAACAGACCGGCGGCGGGCACGAGGCCCACCGCCGGTCGCTCGGTTGGTAGACCAACTAATCCATGATCTCCGGGTTCCACTGATCGTCGCTCTCGCGGTAGGTGAGGCCGACGAACACGTCGCTGCGGTAGTTGCCCTGAACGTCCTGCAGGCCACGGCGGTTCACACGGTGGGTCATCCAGAGCTCGGCGGCTTCGGCGGTGCCGGCCTCCGGGTCTCCCATCGAGCCACCCTCGCCCTGGGCCTGACCGCGCTCGACGACGACATCGATGAACTGCATGCGGTCGCTGACGGTGGCGGGATCGCAGTCCGGGGTCAGAGCGGCCAGACCGGTCCACGGGTCGTTGCCGAAATTGTCGGGCTCCAGCCAGCCATCCTCGGTGTCGATCACAACGGCGTTGCTCCAGTTGGTCCAGGTGTTGTAGTCGGTGGCGATGTTGGTGGTCGGGGAGACATACTGCACGCCGGCATCGTCGATGGCCGGGTCGACATCGTCCATCAACTGCAGGAACCGGCCCTTGAAGTTGACCTTGTACTGGTTGCGGAGCTGGTAGGGGCCGCTATCAGCACGGCGGGTGTCGCTACCGCTCACACCAGTAAAGAACTCAGCGCCGTTGGAGTCCACACGGGTCATCCAGCCATCATGAGCGATCTGAAGGTCGAGGCGGGCGTTGGTCTGGATCCTCAGACCGGCCAGGTCGAAGTACGCGGTGCTGCCGTCTACTTCGTAGAGCACGGGCTGGAAGGCTCCGGCACCATTGGCGACCTCAGCGGGCGTGCCGTAGACGCCGACACCATCGCCGGCTCCGGAGTTGGTGAAAGCGTAGCGGGGCACGGGAACCAGGTACTCACCCGCGGTGGGGTCCATCCAGTCGAAGTTGATCCAGTTGTCCCACACATCGACGCGGGCGTACGCCTCGATGTAACCATTGATCAGGATGTCGTAGTTGCCGACGGGGGGATCGCCGAGTTCAGAGGTGCCCTGGCGGGTTGTGGGCCAACCTTCGAACGGGTCGCCGGCGGGCAGGTCGCCCTGCACGGGGTCGCCGATGGCGTTGCCGAAACCGGGGAAACCACTGGCGGGGGGCTGGGCGGAGGCGGTGCCCAGGAGCCCCATGATCATAACGGCTGTGAGCGTCAGGTACAGTGCCTTATTCAACATCGTCTAGATCACTCCCTGTTCTGGTGCGGCCGGTTTTCTGATGGTCCTGCGAGAAAATCCCTCAAGTGGCGACGACAACTGCCGATACTGTTTACGACAGACGGAGCATTGGCAATCAGCGTACTCGGGCCCGAAGCGCGGAACAGGTGGGTAGACCTGCAAACCGCGGAGCCGGGAAGACCCGGCGAGAAAATCGAACACTGGCCCGGCTGGCAATCAGGCGCCTCGCGACGCAAGACTAGTGTGCGGCTCAACTCCACATCCGCCGGCACCGCCCCGCGAGTGCCGGTAGGCCGTACTCTGCGCCGTGAAGGCGCTGCGCGACCACCTCCTCAGACTCTCCGCCGCCTACCCCGCATCACGCATCGCGGGGTCACAGCCCACCCGCACCCTTGGTCTGAATACCCTGAAACCGTGGTTACTGTAGCGCCGTCTGCACCTTGCGGAAGCTGACGACTCGCTGGTTCTCCACATCAATCCACATGTTGTCGGTGTTGGCCTCATTTACCGCTTCCAGATCGTACGCCTTGTCCCGACCCTTGAAAAACCCCTGGTAACTGGAAAGATTGAGAAACACCCCATTGTGGTCGAGGGCGATCCCGCCCCAGTAGCTGCTGTAGCCGAAGTAGACCATGCCCTCTTTGTAGCCGTCTTGGAAGATCTTGTCATTCCGGACGTAGGGCATGACCTGCAGCATGTACGGTTCGGTGTCGCCGGTCACATCGCCGGGTGGATAGTACTCGTCATGATCGTCTGCGTACATTTCATTGGCCAGCAAGATCTGGCGTAGATTGCTCAGGTCCCGGGTCTGACGGGCCTTCTCCTTCGCAGACTGGAACACCGGGAACAAGATGGCAGCCAGGATAGCGATGATGGCGATGACAACAAGCAGTTCGATGAGCGTGAAGCCTGGGCTCCTCAACAGCGACCCGTCCTTCCTCTCGCGCCCCGATTGCCCTCCCCTGTACCGGCCCACCCCCTGCTGACTATGTCTTCGCCGGGAGAAGCCCGACTTCCTTCTTGTCCCGCGACCCAGTTTTGCCTCGGGCGTTGCGTCCGCGTGCATCGCCCTTACAGGCGTCCATATTAGCGCCTCGGCCCCCGAGAGTCAAGCAGGCGAACCGTTAAGTGATGTAACAACGCATTCTGGCGACCAGTGTTAACGGAGGGTGAACAGCCCGGACCATCACCGCACCTAGATCCTGGCAAGCCCGGGCGACAATCACCGGCGAAGACGGCCGTCTCGGTCCTGAACGACGAATGTCGCCCAGTCACGGGCACCCGAGAGAGAGCTCTCGCCCCCCCATCCGGAGAACCCATCTGGACAGACCGGCCCCTCGATGCCGCTCTCCCCAATGTGAGCATCCACCCCCCATGTGGACATGCAGGCGACTTCAGTGTCCTATCCAAGGGTCCGCAACCAACGCTGAGGGAAAACAAGAAGATAAAAAAGCACGCTCCAATCGTTTTCTTACCTAATCTCCTTCAATATGATTATTTCTATCATATAATCTCACTTATGAATCCATTTTCGATTAGTGCAGCCGTTTAAGAGCGGGAAAAGGATCCATTCCAGGGCACCAGGCAGGGGAACAGACGCCGATCTGTGACATCCCCATTCATGGCGTCTTCGGAGTCCGACGGCGACCACTGTATATTCCTGAGATCATATCTATGGACAAAACAGAGCGACACGACCTTTTGACGTGTTTTCTTTACCTCTGAGCGCACCGAACGTCCTGCCCCCACAGAAGACCACTCACCGCGCTCCGCTCAACGATGGGGCACGCGATGGCACACCAATATCGGTGTGCATGAGAGCCGGGGGCGTCAGGCGACACTGTGAAAGACAGCGGGCGGTCCGCGTCAGGGCCCGTCCGACGTTCCGCGGTGGTCGCGGAGACACTCCGTGGCCGCAAGAGCCACTGCTCGCCGGGGTGCGGCTGCGAAGGTGCCCGGGCGCGATTTTGGGGATAGTCCCTCCGGTACGCCTCTTTGCTCGCGCGGGCTACCCTCCCTCCCCGATTACGGGACGGGCCGGGCCGGGGCTCTTGCCGTTGCAGCCCCGAGGGCGGACGCCGCCCTCAAAGTGATCCCCGGCAGGCAGGGCTGAGCGATGGTGTGTCGTCCGGCGGCCTCTGACCACGTTTGAGGCCCTGGCGGGCGTTTCCAGAGACTTCCGCAGACCCTCGCTGAAGGAGAACCCGCTCAGAATGGGGAACAAGGCCATCGTCCGCTGCGCAGCCCGAGCGCTGTGGCACGCGGACCGATGCCGTACCTTCCGGCGGCAAAGGCCGGAGAGCTTACGCCGGACGGCGTCAGGGCCGGTGGGCCCCGCCACCAGCCGTCGGACCCGCGTCGCGCCCGACCGGGAGCACCAAGGAATGGAGAGGTCGCACTTGTCCCCATCCAATGCCGTCACGCCTGACCGCAATGAGGACGCGCAGATACCGCCCACCTCGAAAGATGCGGGCCTCCGGAGCGTCCTCATCGTCGATGACGAGCCCGACGTCGGGCAACTGGTGGCCGATGTCCTGAACGAGGAAGGCTGGGAGGCCACCACCGTTTGCAGCACCCACGAGGCGCTGCAGTTGCTGCGCTCGCAAAGCTACCGCCTGGTGATCGCCGATCTGCTCATGCCCGACGGGGGGGGGCGACGGATCATGGAGGAGATCAGCACTCTCCCGCGCGCGGTTCCGGTGCTGATCATCAGTGGGACCATCGATCTTGGCAAAGACAGCATCATGCAGATGGGCGCGGTTCAGTGCCTCGCCAAGCCGTTTACCATCAACCAGATCATCGAGGCCGCCGCAAAGGCGGCGGGGCTAGAGAGCTAGAAGCGTGGCCGAGAAGTCCGGCCCATGGCAGCATGAGCGTCCATCTCGCGCTTCTGTGTTCAGCGCCCCGGGCCGTTGGCCGTTGTAGGGCGGCGACCTATCCTGAGCAGTTCCCGCAGGGCGGGACGAAGGAGAGGGAAAGCGGGTCGACAGGCCCGCAGGGAGCGGCGCCGTTGGCCGTTGTAGGGCGGCGACCTGTGCGCCGCCGCCGTTCGTCGTTGGCGTTGGAGGGCCCCCGCGGCGCGGTACAGGCCCGCGCCCTACAGAGCGGCGGCGCCGAGCCGTCTGCCGTC
>CAYRFY010000018.1:0-17517 GCA_964423635.1 uncultured Armatimonadia bacterium
GGCAGACGGCGAACGGCGCCGCTCCCTGCGGGTCTCCAGGCCCGCCAGCCGTTGTCGTCGTTGTCGTTGTCGTTGTCGTTGTCGCGAGACCTGTCAGGGGCAGAACGGCAGACGGCGGCGGGGTACAGGCCCCCGCCCTACAACGACAAACGGCCAACGGCAACGGCGGACGGCGGCGGGCTCGAAAGCCCGCCCCACCACGGCTATCGGCATGCGGCAACGCCGACGGGCTGGGAAGCCCGCTCCACGACGGCGAACCGCCTACGCCCCCTACCGCCTACTCTCCTCGTACCTCTCCCGCACTTGCTCCGCCGTCAGCGCTCGGTCGTAGAGACGCACCTCGTCCATCACGCCTTCGAAGTACGCCCGGCCATGGCCCGGCTGGAAGCTGCCTAGGACCAGATTGCCTGTCGAGACTCTGATCCGACCCGGTCGCGGCAGCGAGGCCTGCTCTTCCCCGTTGACGTAGATCCGCATGGTCTCGTTGTCATACGTCGCCACCACATGCGACCACCGCCCCACCGGCAGCGGCTCCGGGGCGCCGACCATGTGGCTCCAGTCGGTCACCGGGACCTGCCAGGCCACCTTGCCGCCCCCCAGGCCCAACCGGTAGCCGGTATCCGAGGCCGCTACGGTGTTGACAAACCACTGGTCCGACTGGTCCGGCTTCGACGGGTTGGCCCACAGCTCCACCGTGATCCCCTCGTCCGGGAAGAACAGCGGATCATTGCCCACACTCACCGCGCCCCCACGGCACAGAAACCCATCTCCCGCCACGCCCGGGGCGCGCTCGAACCCGTGCTTGAAGCCGTGGAAACCGGTGGGGGCGGAGTCGAGACACACGATCTGATCGCCCTCGTCGAAGGTCCAGTGGGAGAGCAGGCTCCCCTCGCCCTTGCGCTCCTTGGGTGCGGCGCTCAAGATGCCCCTGCTGGCGCGATAGACGCGATCCGGCGTCTCCAGGCCCACGTCCTCCGGCGTGATATCCACGCAGGGCTCGGCGCCGGGGCACAGCACCTCACGGATGGCGTCCAGGTACTGGAAGCCGAAGCCCGCGGTGGGCTCGAGGTAGTGGCCCTCCCCGAACTCGTTCCAGTTGTCGAAGACCAGCAGGCGCTTGTCCAGGCCGTCGCCCGGGGTCCTCTCGATGAGGTCTTTGGCGCTTTGCACGGCGGTGCGGAAGCTCTCCGCATTGGCCCCGGCGATGTACCCCGAACTCGGGCCATGCCACGGCCGGGCGTCCCAGCCCATCATCACGTCGATGATGTCCGGGAGCGCTCCGATCTCCTTCTTGCCCTCCCAGATGCGGAGTTGGTTGGGCACGCTCTCGGCGTAGGGCCTGGTGACGGCGCCATCGGGATCACGGCCCGGCGGGGTGTCGGTGGGCCCGATGAGGCCGTAGGCCGAGCTGGCGTCCCAGCCCTCCTTGGCCATGCGCTCCAGGAGGTTGCGGTCCGCCGAGCCCACGCAGCCGATGATCGTGAGGCCCTCGAAGCCCTCCTTGCGGCAGGCAGCGCGCATGTCGTCGAACATCGCCTTCACCTGGTCCGAGCCGCCCACCGTCCCGGCGATGCTTCCCGGCACCCAGACGAACAACACCGGCTTGCCGTCGATCTTCAGGTACGAGGGGTGTTTGAAGTAGTTCTCAATCCAGTAGGGCAGGAGGTTTTCCATCATGTCCTCGCGCGACTGCACGCCCAGGGCGCAGCCGTTCTCCCACATGATGGTGAACTTGAACTTGTCGATATATCTGGCCCGCATCATCGCCTCGATCGCGTGGCCCAGGCCGTGCTTGACATCCGGCCCGTAGTTGGCCCGGTACCAGCAGTAGATGAAGCCCTGGATGCCGTGCTCCACGGCGTACTTGATGTGCCAGTCGGCGACCTCCTCGGTGCCCTCGTCGTACCAGCCGATGGCGGGCTTGCGCTCCGGCCAGTCCTCGATGGCGCTCCAGCCTCGGTGAGTGCCGAACTTCCACAGCGGGCAGTAGTGCATGAGGGTGGTCACGAACGGCTCAACCGGTTGGGGCTCAGGCACGTAGTCGGCGGCGGGGAGGCCTAAGGGCGCGGTGACGTTGAGCTCACACGAGGCGGCCGCCGCCCCGGCGTCCTCGGCGCCGACGGTGACCCGGGCGGTGCCCCTCACGGGGCCGTCGGCCCGGACCTTCCACTCGATATTGCGGGTGCCGTCGTACGCCAGGTCGGGAACCGCGATCACCGGCGATCCAAGCACCTCCATCCCCTCGGGTAGAGCCAGCATCGCCCGCACGCCGGTAGCGGGGGCCCCAAGACTGCGCACCACGGCGATGATGCTCTCTTCCCTACCCGCGCGCAGAGCGGCGCGGCCGGGGGTGACGCTGCGCACGTAGAGGTATGGCTTGCCACGAGGCTCGGCGGAGACCCACACGTTGCGCAGCGCGAGACGGCGCGGCTCACCCTCGGTGAGAGACAGCGACAGTGACCTCAGCGTCCCGCGCCAGTTCGGGTTGCCAGAAAGGTCCACGATGGACTGCCGGGCGGTCTCCCAGATGGGGAACGACACCGACCCGGAGCCGGCGTCGGTGAGGAAGCTCAGCACGGCATCCTGCGTCCCGGGACACGCCAGATACAACGAGACATAGCGGCGTTTGGAGACATCCAGTTGCAGGCGCGGGTTGATGACCACGGCGGCCGCCGAGGGGAGCCTGGCGTGCAGCGCCCCGTCGGTCACGGACACCTCGGCGCCCAGGCCGCCGGTCCAGCCCTCCCAGCCCTCGGCGGCGCCGAACACATCCTCGGTGACGCGCTCGGCCTCCGGGGTCTCTCCCGATAGACGCCTGGCCAGCGCAGCCTGCGCCGCACCGCCGCAGCGGATAATCAGATCGTCGATGCGGCAGTCGGTGGACGCGAGCTGTACGGGGTTGTCGGTGGGCAGCACCACCCCGGTGCGGGGTGCGACGGACTTCTCGCCATTGGTCTCCAGGCTGATCTCGGTCCCGGACCAGCGAGCGACCAGGTGGTACCAGGTTCCGACCTCCGGGGCGATGGTGCGCACCCTTGATTCCCAGGAGTTGTTCACATAGCAAAAGAACGCGAATCTGCCGCCCTCAGACTCGGCGTCCACCCGGAGCTGGTACTCCTTGTCCTTCAGGACGATGTGCTGGTACCCGGTGGCGGGGCGATCGAAGTACACCCAGCAATCGATGACCAGTCCGGGGGCGAGGTTCAGCTCCGGGTGGCTTTGCACGGTGAGGGGCTTCCATTGGGGGTCGAGGGACTGGCCCCGGCGCCCCTCGGCGAACCGAGCGGGGCCTTCCGCGGCGCCGACGGTGCCGGCGGCGTCGGTGAGATCGCCGTCGAAGGGGAAGTGGACGATGACGTCGTCGGTCTGAGCCCAAATCAGGGCGGCCGGAAGAAGCAACGCCAGGGTGGCAAGGGTCGTGATGCGCATGGTAGGAGGCTCCGGGGAGAAGGTTAGCGATAGTATTGCCGCATCAAGGTGGCGAGGACCTTCCCGGGCTTCGAGGACGGCCGTCGTCCGTCCGGCGTCATTCGCGATACTACCGCTCAGGAGAGGGGAGCGCGGCAACGGCACAACGGCGCCTCACCCCCCGGCCCTTTGGGCCTCCCCCCTCGCCCTTACGCCGCACACGACGCGGCGACGGGAGGAGGGGGGAACGGCAACGGCCAACGGCAACGGGGCGCAGGTACCCGCCAGACTGGCAGCGAACATTTGTCGACGCCGGGATTGCCACCTTGCTTTCAACAGATAGATCCGGCCGGGCGCGACCGCGGCGCGGCCAATGTCATCGGGGGAAACGAACATGCAAGAGCACATCGCAGCGGCACACAACATCCTACACCGTCGCGCACCCCTGGAGTGGCACGATGGCTTCCCGCTGGGCAATGGCGCCATTGGAGCCATGCTCTGGGGCAACGGGGAGCCGCTGTGCCTCACCCTGGATAAAGTCGACCTGTGGGACCTGCGCGGCGATGACAGTTACCAGGAGCACCCCGACTGGAACTACGCCGGGATGCGACGACTGGTGGCTGAGGGCAAGTTCGAAGAGGCCTTCGAGATCTTCGAGGGTCGCCAATTGCGGGATAACCCCGTGAAACCGGCGAAGATGAGCATCGGGCGCGCGGAGTTGTCACTGGGGGAGGCCGTTGCGTACCGGTGCGGCCTGCGGCCGGACAGCGCCGATGTCGAGGGCACCGTGACCACGGCGGCGGGCGAACACCACCTCCTGGCCTTCGTCTGCCGCGGGCGCAATGTGGTCTGCCTGCGGCTGACCGGAGCGGCGCCGCAGACGCGGCTAACGCTGCGGCCGCTGTGCGAGCTCAATGAGACAGTGGCCGAGCTGGGGTATCCGGCTCCCGTCGTCGAGGACGAGGGCCCGGTGCGCGTGCTGTGCCGGTGCATCCCCGAGAGCGTCAGCTATGCGGTGGCCTGGAACCCTATCGGGCCGGACTACTTCCTCGCCATCGAGAGCGGCGCCACCACGGAAGAGGCGCGGCAGAAGGCCCTGGCGACCTGGCGCGAGGCCCGGGGCGCGGGCATCGACACACTCCACGAGGAGCATGTCGCCGCGTGGCGCGAGTTCTGGAGTGCCTCGGAGGTGCATCTGCCCGAGGCGCGGATCGAGTTCCTGTGGTACATGGGCCTGTACCTGCTGGCCTCGGCGGCGCGACAAGGTGAGCTGCCCCCGGGCCTGCAGGGGGTGTGGGCGATGGACGGCGTGCTTCCCCCGTGGCGCGGCGAGTACGCCGCGGACATGAACCTGCAGGAGACCTTCTGGCCGGCGGTGAGCACCGGGCATCTGGACCTGATGGACTGCTGGTGCGACTTCATGCGCGAGTGTCTGCCATTGGCGCAGGCCTTCACGCGGCGGTTCTTCGGCACCGAGGGCACGTTCTGGCCCTGCGCTTTGGGTCCGCGCCTGACGGTGCTGCGCTGCTGGTACACGGTGATGTACGGCTGGAGCAGCACGGCCTGGCTGGGGTGGATGGTGTGGCTGCGCTGGCGTCACAGCATGGACCTTGAATGGCTGGCCGAGACCGGCTACCCGCTGGTGGCGGAGATCTTCCGCTTCTACCACGCCAATCTGGAGGAAGGCGAGGACGGCTATCTGCATGTGCCGCTCTCCACCAGTCCGGAGTACCGCGACAACGCCCCGGGCGCGTGGTGCCGGGACCCGAATATCGACCTGGGCCTGATCCGCCGCTGCTGCGACTGGGTGGTGGAGATGGAGGAGGCGCTGGGCAGGGGGGAGCTCAGCGCCGCGGCGCTGGAGGTGCGGGCCAGGCTGGTGCCGTACCCGCTCACGGAGAGCAAGGCGCTCTGCCTGTGGCCGGGGCAGGTGCTGGATGAGCCCCACCGACACCCGTCGCAGTTGATGCCCATCCACCCGGCGATGGACCTCACCATCGAGGGCGACGACGAGGCCCGGGAGATCATCAACGCCAGCATGGACCAGTATTTCTCGCTGGGGCGGTACACCTGGGCCGGGCACACCTACGCCCAGATGGCGAGTTTCGGCGCGGTGATCGGGCGGCCGGAGTTCGCCTATGACTGCCTGATGCGCTTTGCCGAGTACTGGATCGGCCGCAATGGCCTGCATTTCAACCGCGACCTGCGACACACGGGTATCACGGCGTACTGCGGGGACGACCGGCCGTTCACGATGGAGGCCAACTGCGGCGTGGTGGCGGGCATCAATGACATGCTCCTGCAGGGCTGGAACGACATCCTGCGCATCTTCCCGGCGGTGCCGGAGCACTGGCGCGACGTGGTCTTCCGCGACCTGGTGGCCGAGGGGGCATTCCGCGTCTCCGCTATCCGGCGGGCCAGTCAGACGGTGTGGGTGAGCATCACCGCAGGCGTGGCGCGCACGCTGAAGCTCCGCGACCCCTTCGACGGAGTGCAGGTTTCGGTGGTAGGCGGCGAGCTTCGCCGCGAGGGTGACCTGTACGTGGGCGAGCTGGCCGCCGGGCAGCCGGTCGTGCTTTGCCTCGAGGGCGAGACCGGCGACCTCGCGGCGGCGATATCGGCGGTCAAGAGCAGCGACACCTCACGGCTGGGGCTGCGCTGAAGCGGTTCAGCGAGGACGAGAGGCCCCGGGGTCAACTCGGTACCGTTAGGAGCGAGCGAGCATGGCGGCAAAGACCAGACGGCCGATACGGTGGGCACGGCTGCTTCCCATCGTGCTCTGCGTCACCGGGGCCTGCGCCCAGGACAAGGCACCGGACGCGTCCGGCCGGGTGCCCGTCCACCTCGAGACGCTGGAAGTAGACGCGGGCCGGACGTGGTCGGCGGATGTGGCAGTTCCCGCCTTCACCGCCGACGAGGCTCCGGTGCTGTCTCTGCGCGCGCGGCTCCAGACCAAGCACCCCGGCGGATGCAACTACGTGCTCCAGATTCTGCTGGCCGGAAGGGCGCTGACGGAAGACCCCATGCGCCCACGCCTGGTGAACAAGGCTCCGTGGTTCGATCCCCCCGACACCGGCTACCACTTCTCGTGGTACGGCCCACGGGAGAAGGGCTGGATGACGATCTTCTCGCCCGGCTTCGAGGGCGACTGGGGGGGCACCGGGCGTGATTTCGACTTCCGGTTCGACCTGTCGGGCCTCGTCACGCCGGGTCAGGCACTACCCATTGCGTTCAGGTACCTCAACCCGGACATCCCCGCCGCGCTGGGTGTCTCCCGGGCGCCCCTGACCATGGATCGCGTGGCCCTGGAGGTGCTGCCACGCGCCGAGGTACAGCGCCTGCGCAAGGAGGCGCAGGAGGGGCAAGAGCCCCGCGCGGTACCGGTCACGACCACCCTTCCGCCCGACGCGGTACCGGGTGAGCGGCCCTACGAGATCGTGTGGTCGGGCCGAGAAGAGTCTCCACAGGCCCAGGTGGCCTTTGATGACCTGACCGGCTGGACGATGCAGGCCCTGGGCGACGGCGAGCTCTCCCTGGCGGCCTCGGTGGACCACCTGCTGTGGCGACCGCAGCTTGCGAGGTTCACCTACGGCGCGGGGACGGCGGACACGGTGGTGGAGATCCGCCCCCCGGAGCCCATCCTCATCCCCGACCGCTTCGACGCGGCCAACCTCTGGCTCTACGGGGCCTGGGACCGGATGCACGATACGCCCCTGCGGATCGTCGCCCTGCTGGAGGATCAGGCCGGGCGCGAGGTGGAGCTTGACCTGGGCTCGGTCACCGCCGCCTACTGGGGACTGCAGCACGGCGTGCTGGCCCCGCAGGTCGCCGCAGCCGCGCAGTTCCCCCTGAGATTCACAGCCCTGCGCCTCAGCAACTGCAAGTCGCCCATCGTACGCCACGCGTACCTGGAATCCCTCGCCTTCTACCGTCAGCAGCGCAATCCGCAGGCGCTCCCGGCCCGCCGTGAATCCCCCCTCTTCCCCACCTCGGACGACGGCATGCTCCCCACGCCGCCGGCGGGCGTCGTCACCAGCGCCACCGCCGTGGGAAGCGGGGCACGGTTCAGCGGGCAGTTCGGAGCAGATTGCGTCCAGTATCGCGTGCGCCCGGAGGCCGGGGTGCTCGACGGAGTGACGGCCCGCTTCAACGGGGGACGGTGGCTGCAGCCCATGGCCGGCGGCGGAGTGGTTCTCGCGGGCGACGAAACGCCCGCGGACAAGGCCGAGGTGATCTCTTCGTCCCTCGAGGACGGGCGGCTGAAGGTGCGCTGGCAGCGGGCAGACCCGGCGCAGCCGACGGAGTGGGAGGCCGAGTACCGGCTGCGCGGGTGCACGCTGGTGGTGGACGTGCGGTGCCCCGGCGGAAAGGCCACCGGCCTGGCTTTCGGACAGGTCAGGGGGCTCCGCGCCCCGCGGGGTATCGAGGTGCCGTACCTGCTGATGGGCCCCAAGCCCGGGCCGTGGATTGCCTGCGCGGAAGGGATGTTTGTCTCCGTGCTGCCGGACTGGTACCACAGCGACTTCTCGTCGGTGAACACGAGGGCCACTGCGCCGCAGGGCAACCGCATCGGGCTTCTGCAGGGCACCACCTATCTGCCGCTCACCGACGGCCGCCGCAATCCGCTGCGCGACCGCGTGCTGGTCACCGTGTCACGCGAGTTCGCCGACACCCTGCCCAACTCACGCAATCCCGTCTCGCCTAATCGCGAGCGCCTCGCCCCCTACCTCTTCTTCATGTCCGATCAGCTCACACCCACGCTCTATGAGAGCCTGAAGAGCTTCGGCGTGGACCGCCTCATCGCCAGCGACTTCGCGTCAATCCTGGTGGCCAATAACTATCCCGAGGGCTTCGCCGCCCGCTGGCGGCCCCACCCCACGCTGACCATGGAGCAGGTGCAGGCATACCGCCGGGGCATCAAGGACTTGGGGTACCTGTTTTCCACGTACATGGATGTCACGGACTATTATCCGGGCAATGCGCTGTGGGATGAGGACAGAGTGGCGCTGGACGGCGATGGTGACTTCGTGGACGGATGGTGGGGCAATTACATCGCCAAGCCCACCGTGACGCCTGGCATCGTACGTGAGGTGGGGATGCAGGCGATGGAGGCGTATCCGTCGGACTGCGTGTACCTGGACGTGCACACCAATCGCGGCCCGGAGGCGCTGGACTTCGAGGCGGGAGCGCCGGGCGCAGGCATTGCCCGCAGTCAGGTCGTCGCCAACGGTGACTGCATCGCCGAGGCGCGGAAGTGGTACGGCGCCACCATCAGCGAGGGGCTCTATCGCTGGATGTATGCGGGCATCTGCGATATGGACTACGCGACGCTGGTCACCACCGGCACCGCCGCACAGCAGGCTCCGCTGGTGGACTTCGATCTTCTGAAGATTCATCCATTCCAGCACGGGACGATGATGGGGCACCATCCGGACAGGTTCCTGAGCGCCGCCGAGCAGGCTCAGCTCACCGCGGATACCGGGGGCGGCCAGGCGCCGGAGGGATTCTACAAGTATGTGGCCGGCAGCCTGGCCTACGGGCACATGCTCCTTCTGGGGTACTGGTACGTTCCGCCGCCGGCGCGTTTCGTTCACTACTATGCACTGATGCAGGGGGTGCAAAGCGAGTACCTCACCGACAACGCGGGCGCCATCGAGTACCACAACGGGGCCGAGTTCGCAGCCACCAGCCGGGCCCTGCAGGACGGGTCGCAGCAGATGGGACGCGTCCATGTGCGGTACTCCCGCGGGCTGAGCGTGTATGTGAACTGCAATCCCGAGAAGCCGTGGAAGCTGGTGGCGGATGGGCAGAGCTACGATCTTCCGCCCTACGGATGGCTCATCGTCAAGCCGGGTGAGATCCTGGCCTACAGCGCCCTTCGCGACGGCAAGCGCGTGGACTTCGTGCGCTGCCCCGAGTATCTGTACCTCCATACGGGTGGGGCCCGGGTGCGGCAGGGGCCCATCGAGGCCGAGGGCGCCGTCTGGCTCAAGCGCCAGGGCGCGTCGTGGCGCGTGATCCCCTGCGGCGACCTGGGGCAGTGGGAGCGCTTCCCCGCCCCCGACCTGCCCCAGCGGTTCAGCGACTATCGGCCCCGTGACATCCCGGCGAAGCGCGGGTGCGCCTACCTGGCGCTGGACATCTCCGAGCTCGTGGGCAAGTCCTCCGGGCAGGTGAAGGTGACCGCCCGGGATGATACGGGGGCGCCCGTGGAGGGCGAGGTCCGTGTTCTGGACGATGAGCGAGTCGAGCTCAGGATGGCTGAGCGCCTCGCTGCGTACTTCGTGGAGTAGCTGTGGCCGGGGCATGGGCTCGTCGCCGCCGTGGGTCGGCAGTTGTGGGCGATGACCGCAATCGGGCCGGATACGTTGGGAGAGCGCCACGTTCCCGCCGGCCGGCCGGGCTTGCTTGACATCCCCACAGGGGGCCGATAGAATCACCTCCGCCGGCAGCGGGTCGGCGAGGAAGGTACTGCGGTGACGTGCACACGGTGTCGTATCGCGATGAGAGAAGCCCGAGGTACCCACCACAAACAGCGCAAGTTCACCTGTCCCCGTTGCGGGAAAGTGGCCATGCAGGGCACGCGCCCGCGGGACAACCGGGGCATCTCAGGCAGATGAGTCACAATAGGGACGGACAAGTCGCCCCCAGACGACGCGGGTGCCCTCCGTGGGTAGCCGCGCTTGTTGCTGTTGTCTTGCTGGGCGCCCTGTGGTACCAAGTGTTCGCGATGACGGGGCTGCTGTGGTGGGATGCGGGCTCGGCGGCGCCCCGGGTACAGCGCCCGGCTCCTCCGAAGCTCCCTGAGTTGCGAACCGACTGGGTCGATGTGGACGCGTACCTGGGCACCCACCCCGTCTGGCAACCCTGACACCCCCCGAGCCGTAGGACAATAGGAGGTAGGCATGTCATCCGAAGCCGCGGTGACCATCATCGGCGCCGGACTGGCGGGTTCTGAAGCTGCCTGGCAGGCCGCAGAACTCGGGCGGCGAGTGGTGCTCTACGAAATGCGTCCGGGAACCATGACCCCGGCCCACAAGACCGGCGACTTCGCCGAACTGGTGTGCAGCAACTCGCTGAAGTCCAACAACCTCGACCGGGCCGGGGGCATCCTCAAGGAGGAGCTGCGCCGCCTGGGATCGCTGATCCTCCGGTGCGCCGACGCCACCGCCGTTCCCGCGGGCAGCGCCCTGGCCGTGGACCGCGTGCGCTTCGCCACCATGGTGACCGAGGCCCTACAGCAGCATCCCAATATCGAGGTGCGCCGCGAGGAGGTCAGCGAGGTGCCGGACTTCGGCCCCACGATCCTGGCCTCCGGGCCCTTGACCTCCCAGCCTCTGGCCCGCTCCATGTTCGGCCTCACGGGGGAGACATACCTGTTTTTCTATGACGCCATCTCGCCCATCGTGGACCGCGATTCCATCGACGATGATAGGGTCTTCCTGGCCTCCCGGTACGGCAAGGGCGAGGCGGCCTACATCAACTGCCCCATGGACGAGGCGCAGTACATGGCCTTCTACGAGGCACTCATGGGGGCCGAGATCTCGCTGCACGCCGATGTCAATCCCGACGAGCTGTTCGAGGGCTGCCTGCCCATCGAGGTGATCGCCTCCCGGGGACCGGAGGGCCCGCGCTTCGGCCCCATGAAGCCCGTGGGCCTCAGGGACCCGCGCACCGGTCAGCAGCCGTATGCCGTGGTTCAGCTCAGGGCCGAGAACCAGGAGCTGACCATGTACAATCTCGTGGGCTTCCAGACCTCCCTGCGCTACGGCGAGCAAGACAGGGTCTTCCGCATGATCCCCGGCCTGGAGAACGCCGAGTTCCTGCGCTACGGCCAGATCCACCGCAATACGTACATCAATGCGCCCACACTCCTGCACCCGACGTACCAGTTCCGCAAGCGGGAGGACCTCTTCTTCGCCGGACAGATCACCGGGGTCGAGGGGTACATGGAGTCCACCGGCTCGGGGCTGATGGCGGGGATCAATGCGGCCCGGCTGATGGCGGGCAAGCCCCTGCTGGTCTTGCCACGAGAGACGGTGCTGGGCGCGCTGGCCCACCACATCACCACCGCCGACCCGCAGCACTTCCAGCCCATGAACGCGAACTTCGGCATCCTGCCGCCCTCCAAGGCCCAGGGGAAGAAGATGACCAAGATGCAGAAGAAGGAAGCCCGGGCCGAGGAGTGCCTGGCGGCGCTGGAGCAGTTCAAGGCCCAGACGGGCATTGGGGCCGGGGACTGAGAGCGGGGCACCGCCGGGCCGGATCGCCGTCTGGCCATGGCACCGACCCGAGGCGAATCTCCGTGCCGTACTCGTCGGTTTGAGGCGAAGCTTCGCCGGTCATGACCTGACCGCCGGGCCGGAAAACGCAGCACAAGGACAGAGCGGTGAGTGACGAAGAGGTTCGCGGCGGCTGGGATGTGGACGGCTTCCTGGGGTACCTCACGGGCCTGCGGCAGGTGGCTCCCCGCACCGCCGAGGCCTATGCCCGCGATCTTGCCGACTTCTCGGACTTCCTGGAGTACCTGTGGGGGCCCCAGCGCGCCTATGACTGGCTCGCGGTGGACTACAGCGTAGTCCGGCGCTATCAGGCGCATTTGACCCGGCAGAAGTTCGCCCCCGCCACGATTGCCCGCAAGCTCAGTGCCCTGCGGATGCTGTTCCGCTTTCTGGTGGACGAGGGCGTGGTGCCCCACAACCCCGCGGAGCTTCTCAGTGCCCCGCGGCGGGGGCGACACCTGCCCGAGGTGCTCCACGGTTACGAGCTCGCGGCGCTCCTGGCCGCACCGGATCCGGACACACCGCCCGGTCTGCGAGACCGGGCGCTGCTGGAGTTGTTCTACGCCACCGGCCTGCGTCTATCGGAGGTGGCCGGGCTGGACGCGGACCAGCCCGACCTGGCCGGCCAACAGGTGCGTGTGCTGGGCAAGCGCAACAAGGAGCGGGTGGTGTTCTTCGGGAACCCGGCCGCTCACGCGATTGCTCAGTACCTCTTGGCCGGACGCCCCCACCTGGCCGGCGCGCGCCGTGGCGAGCCGGACAGGGCGCTGTTTCTCAACCGCCACGGGGGCCGGCTCTCCGCCCGCGGAATCGCCCGAATCCTGGACAAACACATGCTGGCCACGGCCGAGGTGCACCGGGTCTCGCCCCACGTCTTGCGCCACACATTCGCCACGCATCTGCTGGACAACGGCGCCGACCTGCGCGCGATCCAGGAGTTGCTTGGCCACGAGAGTCTGGTGACGACGGGTATCTACACCCACGTCAGCGCCGAGCGTCTGAGACAGAGCTACGAACGCGCCCACCCCCTGGCCGAGGAGTGACCGGCGAAGGAGGGGCGCGATGGAGGCAGCGAGAATGAAGGTAAGATCAACCACGATTCTGGCGGTACGCCGCGACGGTGTCACGGCCTTTGCCGGAGACGGGCAGATCACCGTGGGTGACGCCGTGTTCAAGAGCCGCACCAACAAGCTGCGCACCATGCGGGAGGGCAAGGTCTTGGCCGGCTACGCCGGGGCCGCCGCCGACGCCCTGGCGCTGTTCGAGCGCCTGGAGGCCAAGCTGGACGAGTACTCCGGCAACGTGCAGCGGGCCGCCGTGGAGCTGGTGAAGCAGTGGCGTATGGACAAGGCCCTGCGGCGCCTGGACGCACTCCTGCTGGTGGCCGACGCCGAGAGCCTGCTTCTGATCTCCGGCACCGGGGACGTCATCGTGCCGGACAACGATGCCATGGGCATCGGCTCCGGCGGCGGCTACGCACAGGCGGCGGCGCTGGCCATGCTGCAGCACACCGATATGACGGCCCCGCAGATCGCGGAGGAGGCCGTGCGCATCGCGGCGGGCATCTGTGTGTACACCAATGACCACATCACCGTGGAGGTGCTGTCACGTGATTGAGGGCGAACTAACTCCGCGCCAGATCGTGGAGCAACTGGACAAGTACATCGTCGGCCAGTCGGCGGCCAAGAGAGCCGTGGCCATCGCCCTGCGCAATCGCGCCCGGCGCCGCGCCATCCCCGAAGAGCTCCGGGATGAGGTCATTCCCAAGAACATCCTGATGATCGGCCCGACCGGTGTGGGCAAGACCGAGATCGCCCGCAGACTGGCCAACCTGGCCAATGCACCGTTCATCAAGGTGGAGGCCACCAAGTTCACCGAGGTCGGCTACGTCGGTCGCGACGTGGACTCGATGGTACGTGACCTGGTGGAGACCTCGTACCGCATGGTGGAAGACGAGTTTCTCGACGACGTGTGGGAGGAGGCCGAGCGCCGGGCGGATGACAGATTGCTGGACATCCTCGCCGGCCGCGGACCGGCCTCCCGCGCCCATACATCCTCCCTGCCCCAGTTGCCGCTGGGCACCCCCGAAGGCGCCGATCTCGACGCCGAGCGGCAGGAGGCCCAGCGCCACGCCGAGCAGATCCGCCAGCAGGAGGAGCGCGTCCGCGACTTCACCCGCCGCAGGCTGGAAAGCGGCGAGCTGGAGGACCAGGAGATCGAGATCGAGGTGGAGGAATCCAGCCTGCAGACCATGCAGGTGTTCTCCGGAGCCGGGCTGGAAGAGATGGGCTTCAACATGCAGGACATGCTGGGCAACCTCTTCCCCGCCAAGCGAGTGACCAAGAAGACCACCGTCGCCGAGGCCCGCAGGATCATGAGCTATCAGGAAGCCGAGAAGCTCGTGGACCAGCACGAGGTGGCCCGCGAGGCTCTGGAGCGGGTGGAGGAAAACGGCATCGTGTTCCTCGACGAGCTGGACAAGATCGCCCACCGCGAGGGCGGCCACGGCCCGGACGTGTCCCGGGAAGGCGTGCAGCGCGACATACTGCCCATCATCGAGGGCTCCACGGTCATGACCAAATACGGCCCGGCGGACACCAGCCACATGCTGTTCATAGCCGCCGGCGCCTTTCACGTGTCCAAGCCATCGGACCTGATCCCCGAGCTCCAGGGCCGCTTCCCGATCCGTGTCGAGCTGCAGAGCCTGTCGGAGGAGGATTTCCGCCGCATCCTGGTGGAGCCCCAAAACGCCCTGGTGCGGCAGTACACGGAGCTACTGGCCACCGAGGACATTCAGCTCGAGTTCACTCCCGAGGCCCTCCACGAGGTGGCCCGGCTGGCAAAGGTCGTCAATGACAATACGGAGAATATCGGGGCGCGACGGCTGTACACGATGATGGAGCGTCTCCTGGATGAGCTGTCCTTCGAGGCGCCGGACGTCGCCCCGCAGCGCGTGGTCGTGGACGCCAAGTACGTGGCCGACAAGATGGGCGACGTCGTGGAGGACCGTAACCTGAGCCGCTACATGCTCTAGAGGTGCGGCCGAAAACCTATTTCGGCGGGTCACGGACCCGCCGAGTCGGGCTGGAAAGCCCGATCCCGCCTTGCGGGACGGCTGTGAACGGCTTTTCGGCCGGACTTCTAGAGGTGCGGCCGAAAAGCCGGGCCTGCTGTTGAGATGTCATCCTGAGCGTCCATCTCGCGCAGCGAGATAGCGAAGAATCTCGTTGAATGCCGGGAGATTCCTCGAGCTACTCCCTCCGCGAGCGCACGCTCTCAGAATGGCACTCCCATGCGAATGTGCGCTTCTCGGGAGCCACCGACCCAGGAACTTGGGCGCGCAACCCGGCGGCGGAACCTCTACCGGCCGCCGCCACGGGCCGTCCGCCTTGTGCAAGCCCGCCTGTTCCCATACACAAAGCGAAGGAACGATTGCCTGTGCAGAACGTCATCAACTCAATCCGTGAACGAGCCGCCAAGTACGGCAAGCGCATTGCCCTTCCGGAAGTGGAGTGTGACCGCACCCTGCAGGCCGCGGCTCGCGCCACTTCGGCCAAGCTCGCCGAAGTTGTCCTCGTCGGGTCGCCCAAGTACGTGGAGACCCGGGCCAAGGCCCTGGAGATCGACCTGGCCAGCCTGGAAGTCGTGGACCCCGAGGACCCCCAGGTTCGTCAGGAGTGCGCCGCCGCGTACTACGAGGCCCGCAAGGCCAAGGGGCTCACCGAGGAGGAGGCCTTCGAGGGCGTCGGGGACCCGCTGTTCTGCGCCGCGGCCCTGCTGAAGCTGGGCAAGGTGGACGGCAGCGTGGCGGGCCGCATCAACTCCACTCCCGACGTGATCCGGCCGCTCCTGCGGATCGTGGGCACCAGGGCGGGCCTCAAGACGGTGTCGAGCTGCTTCATCATGACCACCCCGCAGCGGCACATGGGTGTCAACGGCATGTTCGTCTTCGCCGACGCCGGAGTGGTACCACAGCCCACCGTGGAGCAGCTTGCCGACATCGCCATCTCCAGTGCCGAGAGCGCCCAGCTCTACTTCGAGACCGAGCCGCGCGTGGCGATGCTCTCCTTCTCCACCAAGGGCAGCGCCGGCCACCCCGACGTGGACAAGGTCATCGAGGCCACCAGGCTGGCTCAGTCCAAGCGCCCCGATCTGCTGATCGAGGGCGAGTTGCAGGGCGACGCCGCTTTGGTCCCCGAGGTGGCGGCTCAGAAGGCGCCCGGCGACAGGCTGGGCGGCACCGCCAATGTCCTGGTCTTCCCCGACCTGGATGCCGGCAACATCTGCTACAAGCTGGTACAGCGTCTCACCGGCGGCGAGGCCTACGGGCCACTGGTCCAAGGCCTGGCCAAGCCCGGCCTGGACCTCTCGCGCGGCTCCACGGCCGACGAGATCGTGAACGTGATCGCCATCGCCGCGCTGCGGGCGGGAGCAGGCATCTAGCCCTATCGCCGCGCAGACATACCCCGACGTCAGACGTGACAAACACGGGGCGGTCCCGATTGGGGCCGCCCCTGCGCGTTCCCGCGCTCGGACCCTGTCGCACCCGCCGGAAGGGACCCGCCCCGCTCTCGGGGAACCTCATTGCTCCGGCGGGCCCGGCGGCCCGCTCCTACACATCGCGCACAGAGGTCTTCGTATGCCCGTACTCACCGGACTGGATGTGCTGACCGCCGATGACTGCCGGACCTTGCTTCGGCAGCGCGTCGGCGTCATCACCAATCACACCGCCATCACCCGCGACCGTCGCCATATCCTCGACATCCTGCTGCAGGCCGGGGTGGAGGTGGTCGCCCTGTTCGGCCCCGAGCACGGCATCCGCGGCGATCACGACGAGGGCCTGCGCGTCGACTCGGGGACCGATGAGAACACCGGGCTGCAGGTGCACAGCCTCTTCTCAACCGAGCTGCGCCCGCACCCCGAGACGCTGGCCGGCATCGACACCCTCGTCTTCGACATCGCCGATGTGGGCATCCGCTACTACACCTACACCACCACCATGGCCTACTGCATGGAGGAGGCCTCGTGGCTGGACATCCGCTTCGTGGTCCTGGACCGCCCCAACCCGATCACCGGCGTCGCCGTGGACGGCCCGGTCATGGAGCCGGCCTTCGGCGACCTGGTCTCCTACCACCCTATCCCCACAAGGCACGGCCTCACCGCCGGCGAGCTGGCCCAGTACGCCAACAGCGAGTACGGCATGAACTGCAACCTCGAGGTCATCCCCTGCCGGGACTGGAAGCGATCCATGTGGTTCGACGAGACCGGTCTGCCCTGGGTGAATCCGTCGCCGAACCTGCGCAACCTCAATCAGACCACTCTCTACGCCGCCCTGGCGGGCATTGAGTTCTCCGAGGTCTCGGTGGGCCGCGGCACCCAGACGCCCTTCGAGCTGCTGGGGGCCCCGTATTTCGACGCCCTGCAGGTGGCCGAGCGGCTCAACGCGCTGCCCGACAGCCATCTGCGCTTCGTCCCGGTGGAGTTCATCCCCGAGGGCCACGCGTTTTCGGGCGAGCTTTGTCAGGGCTGCTTCGTGTTCACGACGGACCGCGACAAGCTCCGGCCGGCGGAGGCCAACATCCGTATCGCCTACGAGCTGCGCAAGCTCTACCCGCGCCGGTTCGATGTGGCAAAAAGCCAGAAGCTTCTGGGGGGCCAGGAGGTGGCCGAGGCCATCAAGAACGCCCTCGGCGCCGAGCCGCGGGTATGCACCGACGCCTCCGACGTCGACCCGACCAGCGAGAGCGTCATCACACTCGGGCAGATGCTCAATAACCGGATCATCGAGCGGCTCTACTGGAATCACTATGTGTACATTGACTCGGCG
>CAYRFY010000018.1:17527-24826 GCA_964423635.1 uncultured Armatimonadia bacterium
CGAGCCGGAGAAGATCATCGCCGACTGGAAGCCAAAGGTGGATGACTATCTGAGGCGACGGGAGCGCTATCTGCTGTACGGGTGAGTCGCGAGTCGGCGAGTCGCGAGTTGCGAGTTGCGAGTCGACGGCGGACGGCCCCAACGGCCCCAACGGCCCCAACGGCCCCAACGGCATCCTCACCCCCCTGAGCCCTCTCCCTTACTCCGCGATACGGCTGCGGAGACGGAGGGAGGGGGAGTGCGGCCAACGGCTGTGACGGCGTCCTGACCCTCCCCTCTCCACTCGTGGGGCGAGGTGCACGGCGAGCGGCAGCGCCACGCGGGCGGGACGCCGGCGGCCTCGGGACGGCAGACGACGAACGACAGATCTCCGCACAAAGGGGGCTCGACACGGGCCCCGGTAGGCCAATCACGCACAGGAGTGAACACCATGATACCCGCCATTATTGCACTGCTGGCCGCGACGCAGGGCTACGCGGCCGACGAGATCAAGGTATCGCCCTCTATCGAGGCCGATGCCGAGTACCTGCTGACCACCGAGGACTTCATGGACGCCCAGTTCGGCATGGCCGTGGAGGAAGTGCTCCCCGGCCCTCCGCTCGTGGTGCGGACCACCGGAGCCGTATTCACTTTCTTCCCTGCTGAAGACCGTCTCACCGTGCAGCAGCGCCTGGGCGAGCAACGGGAGGCCCTGGAGGCCGTGTTCACCAGCGGCATGCTGGCGGGCCTGCGGGTGACGCGGCAGGGGACCGGCGGCGTTTTGCTCTCCGCCCGGGATGGGGAGCTGCGGCTGCGCATTAACTCAGACAGCCTGCTGATGCTGTGTGACAGCAGGCCGGCGCAGCTCTCGTACCGGCTGGGTCTCAAGCCGGCCAGCCTACGTCAGCGGGCCACGGACTTCTTGTTTCTCGACGAGTACGGTGCGGTGGGCAGCTACATCGCCGCGGGCGAAGGCGGAACGGCGACGACGGGGCCCGATCAGGTGAACTACTCTCTGGCGGCCGGGCAGGTGCTGTGGCTGTCCGTGGGCCCGCCGCGTCCGTATGACTGGGAGGCCTCGTACAACGACCGCGTGGTCTGGCACTGGTCCATGGAGACCGGATACCCCTCCGACCAGCAGATTGCTCAGTGGAGCGAACACGGCAACATGCTCCTGCAGCAGGCCGAGGTTATGCTTTGGAAGGACTGGAGCCTGCGCTTCATCCCGCGAAACGGGGTGGAGGAGTTCCAGCGTGTCAATGACACCTGCGCGCGCCACGGCATGCGCAACTACGTTTACACCTCTCCCTACTACTTCCTCACCGGCACCGGCCTCGAGGACAGGGCCATGAACAGCTTCGACAACTTCGCCGTGACGGGCTTTTCGCCCGGTGACGGCCGCGGTCTCAACTGGCCCATCTTTCTCGACCAGATCCGGCATGTCATGGAGCAGTACAAGCCCGACGGTCTCTATTTCGACGGCATCTACGACAACATCGTGCGCACGTACCTGATCTCCCGCAAGGCCAGGGAGGTCGTGGGCGACCAGGGCATCTTGGAGTACCACGCCACCGGAAGCCCTCCCGGCGGCGGGGTGTATCTGCCCCAGATCGACACCTACTTCAACTTCATCCTCCGCGGCGAAGGCGTCCAGTCCATGTACGGCAGCGATGACTACCTGCGGTACTTCGTCTCCACATACAACATCAGCAACTCCATCGGGGTGCTGTGCAACAACAATGACTTCACACTGGATGAGGCCTTCATAGACAGGCTCCTGGACCACAACATCCGCCTGCACCTGATCCCGGGCTGGCTGGAGGACTACCGCAAGCAGGTCGTAGAGACCCTGTACTTCCCGGCACTCAACGAGGCCCTGCGGCCCCGGGTGGAGGCCGCCTGCGCCGCCAGGCAAGAGGAGAGCCGGGAGCTGTGGAGCAGCCTGGAGACTCCCGACGCCATGCAGGACCTGGACACCGTGTACGCCGAGGACTTCGAGAGCTTCCCCCCGGTGACGAAGGCCCCCGAGCCCGCGGCGGACTCGCTGCCCGTTACCCAACCGCCGGCCCGGACACATCAGGTCCCGCTGGAGGGCGGCTGGACGGCCTGCTTCAGCCCCAACAGCCGCGGGACGCTCTCGGGCGAGGGCGGGGCCTTGAAGATCGAGGCTCTTACCAACACCTGCGCCTACCTGGAACGCGACCTGCCGGATGACGCCATCGCCGTGCAGTGTAAGCTGCGCTGCATGCCCGGCGGCGGAGCTTCCTGGGGGCCGGGGCTCATGGTCCGCTGCGCCGACCAATACTGGCGCATGAACGCCCGCAGTGACGATCGCATCGGTGTCGATCGCGCCATGGGACAGGCCCTGGTGGATGGCTACCACAACGGGATCTGGTACTGGGTGCGCATCTGGCTGCTGGACCCATGGGTCGTGTACGAAGTCTCCGGTGACTCGACCCAGTGGACGCGGGTGCAGTTCGACAACGCCCGGGGGCAGATGAGCGGCCCTAAGCAATTGATTCTCGGGAAGCTGTCCAACGGCGGGACCTGCCTGGAGTACAGCGAGCTGTGGGGAGACGGGGTGTCTTACATCGACGAGCTGCGGGTCTTGCGGCGCAGATAGCCCCGACGGGCGGCTAACCAGAGGCCACAAGGACGCCCCCGGCTCGCTGCCGGGGGCGTCATCGTGCGGGCCCGCTGTGGTTGGCGCCACATCACCGGGCGCCCGCAACCACCTGCGCCATCGCGGCGACGACCTCGGTCTCCTCGGCATCGAGTTGGGCGAGCAGCGGGCCCTCGCGCAGGTCGAAGGACCTCCGCGGCCTGCCGCCCTCATCGCGCTTGTTGTCGCCGTTGTGCAGGCACCAGCCGGCCGCACCCGAGGCCACGGCGGCCTGCAGGTCGGCAAGAAAGTCCTCCGCCACGGGCTCCCAGTCGCCATAGCCCCGCCGGAACGGCTCCTGATAGTGCACGGGAACCAGCCGGCCGGCCTGCTCGGTCTGCTTCAGGTATCGCCCCGTCTCCCTCATTGTCTCCTCCGCTGTCCCCCGGTGTCGCGGGCGATGGGGTGCAATGAAGTCGACCCGGGCTACCCGCAGGTACCTGCCCAGCTCGTCTTCGCCGATCTCGCCGCCAGAGGAGGCGGTAACCGGCAACTCTGGTGCCAGCTCCCCGGCGATCCGGCGCAGCCTTCCGATGTCATCAAGGCTCACGAAGCGGCTATCCCCCACATTGCGCTCGTTGGCCAGGTCCAGGTACCAGTTGCTGTGCCCGCGGAGCGCCTCGACCACCGTGACCACCGCCCGCGAATGGGAGGAGAAGTCGGCAAGCAGCGTCCCGGCCTCCGATCTCAGCCCGTGGGATAGACTCACATCCACGATCATCCCCAGCTCATCGCAGCGGGCCACCAGCCACCTCAGTCTGCTCAGATACGGCTCGCGCCCGTCGCCCGCCGCGTCAACGGCCGACACGTCGTTTCCGAAGGCATTCCAGGTGGCCCAGACGCGAATCCAGTTGAGGCCGTGGGCTTTCAAGGCCTGCAGGTCGCTGAGGAGCACCTCCTCTTCCGCGCCAAGTGCACCGTAGTAGCTGATCCCCAGCAGGAACGTAGGGGCTCCGTCCACCGTGAACCGGGCGCCATCGATGCCCAGAACCGTGGGTTGGGCGGCTGTGGCGGCCAGAGCTACCAGAAGGGCAATGCCGACCGGCTTCATGGTGGCGACCTCCCCGCGCGGATGCCTGGCGGGCCCGCGACGCAGGCCCGCATCGGGACCGTTCAGAAGTACATCGAGCTGTCCTCAGCGCTGGCCGCGGCGGCCTGCTCCCGCGAGATGACGGCCATCGTCTCGACGCAGGATTGCTCGATGGCCCGGCGCAATAGCTTCGGCGCGATCAGCTCGGCTCCCTCATCGACCGCCGCGGCCGTCGGTATTGCGTGGCGAACGACGGCCACCGTCCAGCGCATGAGCACGCTCGGTGTCAACGGGGAGACGGGGTACTCGGGGCGGGCGCCGGCCAGCAATCTTCTGAGCGCATCGGTATACTCGGGCTGCGCCGCGGCCAGTCGCCGGTCCGCGGCGGCACAGGCATCCCTGTACCGCCCGCGCTGGTGCAGACGGCGCTGGGGCTCGGCCCGGGTACAGGCAGTCCAGATGTCGGGAGCCTGCTCCTTGAGAAGGCGCCGCCATACATCGTCGGCCACCAGATGCCCCAGCCAGCCCATGCGGAAGGCCTGCTCCTGCAGACTCCCGTGCCTGAGCGCCGGCTGAAGGAACTGATCGCAGAACTGAGTGACCGGATCCCCCGGAGACTCCGGACTCTTGAAGTGAGTGGGCCGGTAGCCAAGGCCGGGCACCAGACGATAGGCGTCGGGGGCGGTGGAGCCCAGCAGAATGGCGGGGCGCAGTACATCGGGAAGATGCAGCCGGTACCACAGCGTGTCGCCGATCATCACGTGGGGCAGCGGGTTCATCGCGGCCTCCGATGCGCGACCAATGAGGGTGCCCTCAGCGAAGAGGGAGAGGCTCGCCGGGCGCGGGCAACGGCGGTGGCTCAGCGACTTCGGGCGAGGCGGCGGGCGGGCGAATGTGCCAGATCCGGGTCTCGCCCGCGTTCATCTGCACGGGAAGCTGCGTCACCGCGGAAGCCGACCTCGCTCCACCCGGGACATCGAACGCGTCGCAGGGCTCGGGGAGAGACAGTGTGCGGCCGCCGGCGGTGTCGGCGTGCAGGGCGATGAGGCCGCGGCTCACGTAGAGCCGATCGTCCTGGTTGTTGTACACGTGCACACCGGCCGCCCGGGCCAGGGCCCGCAGGACCTCCGCCGGTACCGCCGGCGCCAGGGAGAGTACAGCGGTGGACTGCTCCGACCGCTTGGCAACCAGGGCCGGAGCACCGGAGGGATCGGTTCCCAGCACCCGGACCTCCGGATCGATGATCTGCACCTGGGGGTACACGGCCTGCTGCAGGCCGTAACTCAGCGGGCAGCGCACTCCGGCGGTGAAGGGCTCGACCGCCGCGGTCAGGCGCACCGACAGCGGTCGTGGACCCATGGATAGGGCACACCTGATCCCGGTGAGCTCGCGCATGAGACGAGCGCTGTAGCTGTCCCCGATAATGCCGGGAGCCCCGATCCAGAGCGTCAATGCCGGCCGGCGTTTGAGAATGCTCTGCACCTGCCCGATCACGGGTGCACCGGCTCGGAAGAGGTTGAGGAAGACGTACATCTTCACCGGCGGCAAACGGCGCTCCAGCAGGTCGTCCAGGGTCCACACATCCACCGCTGCCCCCATCCGGCGAATCTGCTCCATCTGCCCCGTGATCAGAGGCGCCTTGACCCGGTTGCCGTGGCCGAAGTAGGCGCAGCTCACGTCGTCGACGATCACGGCGATGTCGGCGGCGCCACCGGCCGACAGCCGGGACGCCCACGGCCCGACGGCTTCGGCATCCCGCGGGGAGACGAGAGTGGTGGAGAAGCCCTGCTCCAGACAGAGAGCGGCACTCTCCAGCGGGTCGCGACCGGGCTCAAGGGGTGGGGCCACGTAGGCCTTGCCCGCCGCACCGATCGAGGCCAGCGGCATCAGCGTGGCGCCCGGATGCTCGCTTCCCGGCGGGCCGACGATGAAGTCGATCTCGGGCACACGCAAAAGCTGGGCCAGTGCCAGGTGGCCCCCAAGCTCCAGACCCTCGTGGCGTGAGGCCAGCTCCATCAAATGGCCGTACGGCACCCCGCACAGCTTGCGCCCGTCCGTCTCCTGGCGCACCGCCTGGGCGACGGCGGCGACATGGTCCAGCACCTCCCAGGACGCGAACAGGCGGTAATCCACCACAGGCAACAGCCCCACCGGATCCAGGAGCCAGGAGGTGCCGTGCCGCCGCGACTGAGTGGCGGGCAACGCCACCTCGCCCCAACCGCGATACGCCGGAACCGAATCCTCATGGGCCGGGTTCACCGGCTGTCCCCATGCACCGCGCAGGTCCGGGAGGTCCTCGTAGCGCAGACGCAGCCACTGCTGAAACGCCGTCCGCTGCACCTCGGAATAGTCGCCCATCCCGCCGGAGCCCATGTCCCAGGATAACCACCGGCCTTCCAGACCGCCGGAGAGCTGATACCCCATGACCGAGTCGGCGAACGGGCCGTTTTCGATGTGGCGCACGATCTCCGCCACCGCGGTTGCGCAGGTCTCGCGCCAGGCCTGGGAACCGAAGGACGGCTGGGCCTCCCACTCTGCGCCGCCGCGGAGCACCATCAGCTCCCGGGGGTGCCGCAGCTTCCACCACTGGGGGCAATGAATGCGGATATCGGGAAGCAGAACAGCGCCGGGTGCCGCACGGGTGAGGCTGCTCAGATGGCTATCCAGCGCGGAGAAGTCCAGTCCTCCCGAGGCGGGCCAGACCACGCCGGAGGCGCCCTTGTCGCTGCGCCCGAGAGCAACCTTGAACCTCATCGCCACCGCATACCCCTGGGCCGCGGGCCACAAGGGCTGCGGGGCGGCCGGGTCCGCCACGTCCACCACCGCCGCCACGGGCTCACCGCGGACCACCATCCGACAGGGCCCGGGGGCGCCTTCGATGCCGGCCGAGGTGGTCCCGCCGTCCTCGCGGCTGATCTGCACCTCCACCGTGGGCAGCCGCTCGGGTCCGGGCACGAGGATCTCGAACCCCGGGGCGGAGACGGTGACCGTGTACGTGCCTGGAGTGAGCAGCCTCGGCGTGTCCAAAGAGGTCTCCAGGGCGGGGAGCAGGTCGCCGGCGGCGATACCTTCGGCGGGCAACACGATCTCCACCGGCGTGGCACTGACCTCCACCTTGCCCAGGGCCAGCCCCAGGCGCACCCGCAACGTGCCGGTCACCGCCGTCTGCGCCCGCAGCCGCACCCGCAGCGGGCACGGCTCCCCGGCCACCAGCTTCCGCGGGCTCGCCAACTCAATGACGTCCAGCTTCCGCGGTGGCCCGTGGTGGGTCCGGAGCTCGTCGATGTAGAACACCGACTCCTCGCCGACCGGCAGGTCGCCCAGAAGCAGGCTGACACCGGCGAGGGGGAACCGCGGCCGGCCGCCGTCTACGGTCAGTGCCTGGGCCTGCTCCAGATAGAAGGCCACTTCGTACCAGTTGCGCTCCTCACCGATCCCCACGGGCGGGAAGGTGAACTCGGCACCGTCGGCATCGCGCAGCTTCAGGCCGAGCAGAGCCCCCACACCCTGAGGATTCTTCAGCCACAGGGAGATCGCTTCACAGCTCTGCACGGGGGGCACGAGCGCGCGCAACTGAGCCCACGGCTCGCCCGCAGGCTTCGGCGTCAAAACCCAGCGGCAACTGGCC
>CAYRFY010000018.1:24836-26682 GCA_964423635.1 uncultured Armatimonadia bacterium
GCGTTGCCCGTGCTCTATCTCCTCTTCGGGAAAGGCCCTAGCGTCGCGGCCGGTACGCGGGGCGACGACGGTCAAGGCCCCGGGCCCGAGCCTCCGTGGTCCGTGAGACCTCCAGCAGCCGGTAGCGCTGCTCCAGCTCCGCCGGGAGCAGCACGGTCTCCCAGCCGGCGGAGACCTCACCGTCCACGTGCGTCGTAGAGGTCCAGCCCTCCGGGAACTGCACGGAACGGTCGGGCTGCGCACTCACCGGGGTAAGTGCGAAGACTGTCAGGAGGAGAGCCAGAAGTCCGGGAGGGCAACAGGTCAGACGGCAGGGGAAGAAGATCATTGGCGAGTCATCGTCTCGGGGACCCAGTGTTTGATGTCGGCGTCTTCACCCTCGCCGCCTTCTTTGTCATTGCGGCCAAAGGAGCACAGGTCATAAGGGCGCCTGGGCTTGCCATGGCCCGGAGCCTGATAGCGCAGCGGAAAGCCCCAGGCGTCTACAAGCACCTCGGGACCGTCCACGTACGGGCCGCACCAGTTCCGCGGCCGCGGTTCGGCGGTCGGCTCCTCCAACAGCGCCTTCAGGCCCTGATCCGCATTGGGTAGGAGGCCACCGTTGTCCAGAGTGTACCTGTCCAGAGCGTTCTCGACCTGTCTGATCCGATCCACCGTCAGGGCCCGATTACTGGCCCCCGCACGGTCCACATACCACGAGAAGACCACGACGATCAGTGTCAGACAGGTGCCAAGATACAGCAGCCGGCGTCCAACCTGGGCATCCCGATCGACGGTATCTCGGAGGTAGGCCAGTTCCATGGTGGTGGCTCCAGCGATAGTGTGCTATTGTGTCAGAGGCCACGTACCGGGATTATACCGCCGGCCGAGGGCGGCAGGCAAGGGTGAACGGAAGAGCGGCGGCGAGATGACGGGGCCAACGCCGACTGCGCCAATAGCGCCTCGGCCAGATGAGTGGACGGATATGATCTGCCCGCTGTGGCCGAGAACCCGGTCATGTCGTGAAGATGCTATCCTGGAGCCCGGCGCTCCAGAATGACATGAGCCGGGGCAGCCGACTTTTCGGCCACGCTGCCAAATGGAGGATTGCATGCTCCCGACCGAGATACTCACAGCCATCCTGGACAGCTTTGCCGACCCGGTGGTGTTCGCAGACGGCGACCACATCATCCGCTACGTCAACCCGGCAGGGGCCCGCAAGTACGGGGAAGGACTGCTGGGCAAAAGCGTGCTGGCCTGCCACAATGCCCAATCGCGAAAGCTGATGATGGAGATATGGTCGGCCATGCAGGAAGGCGAGCAGGAGCGGCTGATCGCCCGGGACGACAGGCGCAGGGTGTACATGCGGGCCGTACGGGACCCGGAGGGGAACCTGCTGGGATACTACGAGCGGTACACCGGGCCGGCGGACTGAGGACATGCAGGCGTCTCACCGCGGGGGCGCGAGGTTGTGGGGGGGCTTTTCTTCATGCCGCGCCGCTGAGTGCCGCAAGACCGGGGCCCTCGGGGCATTACGGCCGCGGCCGTAGGCCGCGCCTGTCATGCCGTCTTCGCGGTATCTGCTCACCGGCGACCACCGGTCTGGATCTGCGGCCGGCCGAAAGCCCCGCCTTCGCCGGGAATGTCATTCTGAGAGCGTCCGCTCCCGGTAAGAGCAGCTCGAAGAATCTCCTGGCATTCAATGAAATTCCTCGCCCAAGCGTCGCAAGCTCGAGCTTGCGACGCTTGGGCTTGCGACGCCGACGCTCCAGAATGAGATGAGCCGGGGCAGCCGGACTTTTCGCTCAGATTATGCAGGTTCCGGCAGAGTGGCTACTCATGTCGTCACATGCCCCGCCTACACTTC